>JBOGLL010000139.1:0-12823 GCA_050746065.1 Terriglobales bacterium
CGCCCACACCCGTGCGCAGGATCTTCACCTTCACCTTGTCGGTCGAGAGCTTGCTCAGCGAATCGGCCAGCACTTCTACCGATCCCTGCACGTCGCCCTTCAGGATCATGGGCAATTCCTTCATGCCTGCGGCCTTCACCTGCTCCGCCAGTCCTTCCAGGGAAACGCGCGACGTCTTGGCCAGCAGGGCCTCACGTGCTTTCTGCTCACGGTAGAGCGCGATCTGCTTGGCGCGTGCGCGGTCCGGCACTGCGGTGAACTGATCGCCGGCCTGCGGCAGCCCTTCGAGTCCAAGGATTTCCACGGGCGTCGACGGCGGAGCCACGGTCAGCACGGCACCACGATCGTCAAACATGGCGCGGACTTTGCCGAAAACGTTGCCCACGATGAACGTATCCTGCACACGTAACGTCCCGTTCTGTACCAGCACGGTGGAGACGGCGCCGCGTCCGCGATCGAGCTTGGCTTCCAGCACCGACCCGGTGGCCGGGCGGTCTGGATTCGCCTTCAGGTCGGCCAGGTCGGCCACCAGGCAGATCATCTCCATCAGCAGGTTGAGGTTGGTCTTCTTCTTGGCGGAAACGTCGACGAACACCGTCTTCCCGCCCCAGTCCTCCGGCATCAGGCCGCGGTCGGCGAGCTGCTTCTTTACGCGCTCGGGCATGGCCTCGGGCTTGTCGATCTTGTTCACGGCCACGATGATGGGCACCTTCGCGGCCTGCGCGTGATCAATGGCTTCGACCGTCTGCGGCATCACGCCGTCGTCGGCGGCGACCACCAGCACCACGATGTCGGTGACTTTCGCGCCCCGCGCGCGCATGCGCGTGAAGGCTTCGTGACCCGGCGTATCCAGGAACACGATCTCGCGTCCGTACGCCGGCGACTCCGTCTCCTGGATGGCGACCTTGTACGCCCCGATGTGCTGGGTGATGCCTCCGGCTTCTCCAGCAGCCACGCTGGTGGCGCGGATGGCATCCAGCAGCGACGTTTTCCCGTGGTCTACGTGTCCCATCACCGTCACCACCGGGGGTCGCGGGCGCAACTGGTCAGCCTGGTCGGCGATGGCCGTGGTCTCGGTGAACTCCTGCGCCGCCTGCTCCTCGAAGCTGATCACGCTGGTTTCAGCGCCGAACTGACGCGCCATTTCGTTGGCCAGCTCCGCATCCAGCGTCTGGTTGATGGTGGCGAACACACCGCGCGCCAGCAGGCGATGGATCAGGTCCTTGGCGCGGATGTCCAGCTTCTCCGCCAGGTCCTTCACGCTAATGCCTTCGGTAATGGTGATGCTGCGCGTGATGGGCAGCGGCTCGGCAGAAAGCGACGCCAGCCGCGGCGGCGGCTTGAACCCCTTCATGGGGCCTTCCTTCACGCCGCGCGGAACATAGCGCTGTCCCGGACGCCGCGCCGGAGCTCCCGGCCTTCCCGGACGTCCCGCAGGCGCCGCACCGGCTCCAACCGGTGATGCACCCGGAGGCCGCGTTCCCGTGGGGGAAAGGCGCGTGGGATGCATCGGACGGCGCTCGCCCGGACGCAGCGGAGGGCGTGCTGAAGCTTGCGGCCGCGGCCGCTGGAAGATCGGTTGTCCGCGCACCGGACGACCCGGCGCCGGGCGCTCGCCCGCTGCCGCCGGTCCGCTCGATACAGGTGTACTGCTCTGCAGCCGAATGGGAGCCTGATACACCGGGCGCGGCCCGGTCTGCGGAGTAATCAACCTGCGCGGGGGCGCACTGGGCGCGGAGGACGCAGTCGCCGCCGGTGGAGCCCCCGTCGGCGCACCAGCGGCAGGCGGCGGTGTTGGCGCCTTCGCCGGAGGATGAGCAGCAGGAGCGGCAGTCGCAGTGGCCGTCGGTGCCGCAGGCGGCGCAATCGGACGCCTCGCGATCGGCGCTCCTGGCACTGCCGGAGCAGCCGCGGCGCGCGCGGCCGGAGCGGCCGGTGTCCCGGGAGTGGTGGGAACCGCAGGTTTTGCCGGCGCCGCAGTCGCGGCAGGCTTCACGACAGGCTTAGCAGCAGGGGCCGCAGGGGCGGCTTCGGCGTGCACTGACTGCCGGGAGATGGCTTTCAGCACGTCGCCCGGCTTGGAGATTCCCGTCAGGTCAATCTTGGTCTTGATCTCACCGGGCAGGGGACGCGCGGAAGACCGGGCAGCTCGGGAAGCGGCCTCCTGCGCTGCATCCGCCTGCACGCGGAAGTGCTCGCGCACTTTCTCGGCCTCACCCGGCTCAATCGAGCTGGAATGCGTTTTCTTCTCGGTGACGCCAATGGTCGGAAGCAAGTCGAGAACTTCCTTGCTCTTGACTTCCAGTTCCCGTGCCAGATCGTTGATGCGGACTTTTTCCATCCCGGCCTGCGTCCTCCCGAATTCCCCGTCAAGTCTTCATCTCAACCTCACGGTATCGGCTTGTAATTGTCTTCTTCTGTAGAGGCGTTGCTGGCAACGTCTCCGGACCCGCTTACGTGTCTCCCGCCTTCTCTTCTTCCGCCGACTTCGACTCCTCAACTGTCTCGCTTGCGTCACCTTCGGCAGCCGTAGAGACGTTGCTTGCAACGTCTCCCGCCGGTTGCATCGCCGCTTCTGGCGACGCCTCCGCGGTCTCCGGGGTCTCCGCGGTCTCCGCGGCTACTGGTGCCTCAGCTTCGGCCGCCTCGGGCACCACTTCTGCGGCCTCCGTTGCCGCTTCCCGGCCGGCTTCCGCCGCCGCTGCCTCGGCCGCTGCCGTTGCTTCCGCTGCCGCTGCTTCCGCTGCCGCTGCTTCCGCCGCCGCGGCTTCGGCCACACCCAGGTTCGTGAAGTAGTGACTGACCGCCAAGCTGATCTTTTCCACCGTCTTCGGCCCGATACCCTGAATGGCTTCGAGCTGTTCCGGAGTCATGTCCGCCAGGCTTTCCACCGAGGTAATGCCTGCGGCGTTCAGCTTCTCGATCAGGCCTTCGCCCAGTCCCGAAACGTTCTCCAGCGGCGTGGTCGGAGGCTGCACCAGCGCCGACATCTGCTCTTCCACTTCCTGGCGCTTCTCTTCTTCGCTCTTGATGTCGATCTTCCAGCCCAGCAGCTTCGCCGCCAGGCGGACGTTCTGCCCTTTCTTGCCGATGGCCAGGGAAAGCTGGGAATCGTCAACGATCACTTCCAGGTGCTTCTCCGCCGAGTCCACAATGCTGACGCGTCCCACCTTGGCAGGCTGCAGCGCCTTCTCGGCGAACACCACCGGGTCTTCGTGGTACTCGATAATGTCGATCTTCTCTCCGCGCAGCTCGCGGATGATGGACTGCACGCGCATGCCCTTCATGCCGACGCAGGCGCCCACCGAATCCACGTCCTTGTCCTTGGACATCACTGCGATCTTGGTGCGCTCTCCCGCCTCGCGCGCAATTGCCCGGATCACCACCGTGCCGTCGTAGATCTCCGGCACTTCCGTCTGGAACAGGTGCTGCACCAACTCCGGCGCCGCCCGCGACACCACCACCTGCGGCCCTTTGGACGCTTTCTCCACCCGCGCAATCACCACCCGGATACGCTCGCCCACGGCAAACGACTCCAGACGCGACTGGTCCTTCCTGGTCATGCGTGCCTCGGTGGTGCCCATGTCGAAGATCACGTCCGGACCTTCCTGGCGCTTCACGGTCGCGGTCACAATCTCACCCACGCGCCCGATGTAGTCGTTGTATACGGTGTCGCGCTCCGCCTCGCGTACTTTCTGGAAGATGATCTGCCGCGCGATCTGCGCAGAAATGCGCCCCAGTCCTTCGGTCGAACGCTGGAAGCGCACTTCGCCTCCCACTTCCACGGCCGGATCCGCTTTGCGCGCTTCTTCCAGGGTGATCTGCAGGTTCTCGTCCTCGATCTGCTCGGGAGTTTCGACGACGGTCTTCACTGCCCACACCGCGATCTGCCCGCTTTCCTTGTCCAGGGCGGCGCGCAGATTTTCCATCGACTTGTAGGACTTGCGCGTCGCCGCCACAATGGCGTCTTCCACCGCCGACACCACGATCTGCGGGTCGATCCCCTTCTCCCGGCTCAGCGCATCGATTTGTTGATACAGCACGCTCGGCATGACTTCAGTTTCCAGTTTCAGGTTTCCAGCTTGCAGCCCTGTGTCACGCTAGGCCTCGCTGGAAGCTTGAAACTCGAAGCTGCCTTTCTCGCAACTCGGTACTCGCAACGTACTCGGTACTAAACTTCCGGCACCAGATATGCCCTCTCCACATTCGCCAGCTCTATCTCGACGCGTGTGGATGCGGGCGACTCGCCCGCCTGCGTGCCCATTGCCTCCTGCCTCCTGCGTCCTGCCTCCCGCCTGTCGCGCTTTTGCCCTTTTCCTTTTGCCTTTTGCCTCGCCAGGTCCAGCACCAGCCGCCCCTCGCTGAAGCTTTCGAGGCGTCCTTCAAAGTGCTGATTGCCGGCGATTGGCTCGCGCGTCATCAGCCTCACCCGGCTGCCCGTAAACCGCTGGAAATCGGCGGGCCTCACCAGCTTCCGGTCCAGCCCCGGCGACGAAACTTCCAGCGTGTAGCTGCCGCCCGGCACCGCGTCCTCTACATCCAGGATCGCGCTCACTTCCCGGCTCATCGCCGCACAATCTTCATGGGTGACGCCGGCCTGCGTCAGGTTCGTGCCACTTACCACGCCGGCGACGCCTGCACCCTGCACGGCACCCACCACGCCAGCCGTTCCCATGGACGGCCGGTCAATCACCAACCGCAGCATGCGGTGCTTGCCGCCCCCGCGCAGTTCCACGTCTACCAGTTCCAGGCCGCTCGACTCCGCTACGCGCTGGGCAATACTCCGTACATGCTCCAAATCTGCTGCCATCTCCCCGCCGTTGCCCGTTAGCCAGCCCTCGCAACTCGGTCCCGGTACTGGTACTAGGTACTCCAAAAATAAAGTGGGCTTTCGCCCACTCGACCACTTCGCCGAAATCCGCGCCGGCACACTCACGGCCCGCGGTGGGTGCTCCTTCCATCGGCCTTTGTTGCCTGCGGAAGGGCGGGGCTAACTTCCGTCCCACACCCTGGGTTCTACATCACTTACTAATATACGCCCTTGTTACCTTTCCTGACAAACCCGTGCCTTCGGCCTCCCGCCTCCTGCCTCCGCCCCTGACACCTGAGACCTGACACCTGCCTTTCTTGACATTGCCTCCCAAGGGGCATACTGTCGAGATTGAGTGTGCTGTTTGTTTCCCTCATTCAGATCTTCTGAGCTAAGTCAGCCCATCTGAAGTTCTTCCTTCCTTAGACAAGTCACTACGGTTCGGTGAGGAGGCCGCTTTCCATGACTCATCCGTTCAGAACGCTGCTGTACGACCTGCTTCTTCAGCCTCTGGTGGACATCTGGCGGAAGTTCCAAGATGTGGTCTCGCTGCCCACCCCACAAACCCTAATCCCGGATGAGTACAGGCCACAGCCAGGGTTGCTCGCCCGCCCCAGCGTGACCGAGGAGACATTATAACCGGCGCCATCTGCAAGTGCGGACACGAAAAGCGCGACCATCGGCTTCTCCCGCTCGCCCTGCAGGGATACGGCGAGTGCAAGGTCTGCCTGTGCAGCGCCTACACCAGGATCGAAGCCGCCAATGGGAAGACCGCGACACCTGCCATTACCCCTATCGCGCAATGAAAGCCAAATCAGCCGCGAGAGTGAACTAATGTCCGGCCTCACCGGATTGGACGAAAAGAACCTGGCAGACTTGGAAGCTCTCGCCCGCGATCTCCGCGAACAACTCGCACGCAACCCTCAACACCCTCGCATCGAGCTGCAGGACGTTGAGTGGGAAATCGAAAAACGCAGCTGGCGCAAGCCCGCCTAAGCAGTTTCCCGCCTCCTTCTTTCCGCCTCCTGCATCCTGCCCTAAGTTAGAGTCTCTCTATGACGGCCCGCGACATCGACGAGCTTTTCGCACAGACGCTGTCCGGCGGCTACGAGGATGAAGCGTCATGGCAGGCAGTGCACACCTTGCGCCTGGCTGGCACACGAGAAGTCTTTGAACGAGCAGCAGAATGGTGCAACTCGAATGACCCGCTAGCCCGGGCACGTGGTGTGGATGTGCTGGCACAACTCGGCAGATCCGCCGACCATCCGAGCAACAACTTCTCCGAAGAGTCCTACGCTCTGATTACTGCTCTCCTGCAGCGGGAAACAGTGGCCCGGCCGCTCGCTTCTGCCATTGCCGCGTTGGGGCATCTCGATAACCCCCTTGCTGTTCCTCTAATCGCGCCCTTCTGCTCGCATCCTGATCCAGAGGTTAGATTCGATGTGGCCTTCGCCCTGGGCTGTTTCCCCGATGAGGCCCTCAGTACCGCAACCCTGCTACATCTAACGCAGGATAAGGAGGCGAACGTCCGCGATTGGGCAATCTTTGGCCTCGGTGTTCTGGGCGATCGTGACTCTCCCGAAATCCGAGACGTGCTTTTTCGGTGCATGAGCGATTCCGACGAAGACGTGCGCGAAGAAGCTATGGTCGGTTTGGGAAAGAGAAAGGATCAACGAGTACTCTCCGCCCTGCTGTCTGCATTGCAGCAGCCGGCTATGACCGATAGGGTGATTGAGGCTGCATACCTCATGCTCGGTATGCAGAACGAACGCCAGGACTGGCAGGGAGCCGACTACGCCGCGGCCTTGCGCGAACAGTTCTCTCTCTAACTCTACCCCTGCCACCCTGCTCCTTCCCCACGCTGCCCAGCATTTCGGCGCCCTACTGGCTCCGAGCCCGCCCTGGCGGGCGCGGAGGAAATAGGAGGGCCGAAATGCAGGGCAGCCAAGTCTTCATGCAATCCAGCCAAACAACGTCGGTCCTCTTAGGCTCGCTGTCCAACGACAAACGACCAGCGACTCAACGACTGATTCCCGAGTGCTAGAATAGGCAATGGTCATCCTTCCCAGCGAGCGTCCCCAAAAATGATCCACTTCCCTGTACCTGAGGCCCTCACCTTTGACGATGTATTGCTTCTTCCCGGCCGTTCCGACGTAGTTCCGGCGCAGGTTGCGACCACCACGCGCCTCACCCGCAACATCGCACTGAATATTCCCATCATCAGCGCCGCCATGGACACGGTCACCGAATCGCGTCTGGCCATCGCGCTGGCGCAGCAGGGAGGCTTGGGCATCATCCATCGCAACATCACCATCGAGCAGCAGGCCGGAGAAGTGGACAAGGTGAAGCGCTCGGAAAGCGGCATGATCGTGGATCCGGTCACCATGTCGCCCGAAGCCAAGATCTCAGACGCCCTCGAGGTCATGCGCAAGTACAAGATCTCGGGCGTGCCCATCACCAAGAACAAGAAGCTGGTCGGCATCCTCACCAATCGCGACCTGCGCTTCGAGACCCGCACCGACATTCCTATCAGCAAGGTGATGACCAAGGAGAACCTCATCACCGTTCCCGTGGGCACAACGCTCGAAGACGCCGAGGCCATCCTCCATCAGCACCGCGTGGAAAAGCTCCTGGTGGTGGACAAGAACTACACGCTGAAGGGTCTGATCACCGTCAAGGACATCCAGAAGAAGCTCAAGTATCCGAACTCGGCCAAGGACGCCCACGGACGCCTGCGCGTCGGCGCCGCCATCGGCGCTACCGGCGATTTCCTGGAGCGCGCCCAGGAACTGGTCCGCGCCAACGTGGACCTGCTCGCGGTGGACAGTGCCCACGGACATTCCACGCGCGTCGTCGAAGCCGTGCGTGCCGTGAAGGCGAAGCTGCCCGAAGTGGACCTCATCGCCGGGAACGTCGGCACCTTCGACGGCGCCTGCGAGCTGGCCAAAGCGGGCGCCGACGCAATCAAGGTCGGCATCGGCCCGGGGTCCATCTGCACCACGCGCATCGTCACCGGCGCCGGCGTCCCTCAGATGACCGCCATCGCCGAAGCCTACCGCGCGGTGAAGGACGCGGACGTCCCGCTCATCGCCGACGGCGGCATCAAGTACTCGGGCGACATCACCAAGGCCCTGGCTGCGGGCGCCAGCGTGGTCATGATCGGATCGCTCTTCGCCGGCACCGACGAAAGCCCGGGCGAGACCATCCTCTATCAGGGACGCTCTTTCAAGCTCTACCGCGGCATGGGCTCCATCGCCGCCATGCAGTCCGGCTCGAGCGAGCGCTACTTCCAGGCTGCCGACGGAGAAGCTTCTCCTGCGCTCAACCTCGAAGAAGACGGCAACCGCCTCGCCAAGTTCGTCCCCGAGGGCATCGAAGGGCGCGTGCCCTACAAGGGGCCGGTGGCCACCATGGTCCATCAACTGGTCGGCGGACTGCGCTCCGGCATGGGCTACTGCGGCTGCGCCACCATCGCCGACTTGCAGCAGAAGGCGCGCTTCGTGCGCATCACCGGGGCCGGCCTGCGCGAGAGCCACGTGCACGACGTCATCATCACGCGCGAAGCTCCCAATTACCGGGTGGAGTAGCCGCATTGCCTGACTCGGAACTGCCGGCCGCGGAAGCTATTGCGCATGAAAATGTGGCGCAGCCGTCCCCGGCCGCGTATTCCGGTCCCCAGGCTTTGCCTTTTTCTTTCCGGCGCCTGGCGTTGCAATGGGCGCCTCCGCTCGTGTGGATGGCGCTGATCCTCATCGCCTCGAATGATTGGCTGAGCGCCCAGGAAACGGAAGGCTGGCTGCGAAGAATTCTGGTCGCCCTCTTCGGCCCCATCCCTGCCATGAAGCTCAAGCTGCTCCACATTCTGGCCCGCAAGGCAGGACACTTCTTCTCCTACGCCGTCCTGGCCTGGCTCTCCTATCGTTCCGCCCGTGCCTCGCTGCAGGAAGCAACGCCGCCCAACGCCGCCTGGCGCTTCCGAGCCGCCCTCTACGGCCTGGGCTTCTCTCTGGTCACCGCTTCCCTCGACGAGGCCCACCAGGCCTTCACCAACTTGCGCTCCGGCACCTTCGCGGACGTGCTGCTGGACATGAGCGGCGCCCTGGCGGCGCTGGCACTCATTTGGTTCGCTTCGAAAAGGAAACTGCGTGCAGCCGAGCGCTCGCAATCTTAGAAAATGGACCTCGCCACAAACAAAAACGCACCCCAGACATCCGGGTGCGTTGGTAATGCCCTGACGATTCTGTGCGCTACTTCTCTTCCCGATGCTCCTCTGCGGCTTTGGCTTCGTTGGCCGCAGCCGCCTGTTGTTGCTGCTGTTCCTCGAGCGCCTTGCGGGTTTCCTCGGCGCGTTTGGAGCGGGCCTCGGAGCGCTTCTCTTTCTTCTGCTGCTGGAGCTTTTCAGCACCCAACAACTCGATGAAGGCCTTTTCGGCCCCGTCGCCCTTCTGCCAGCCGGTCTTCACGATGCGCAGATAGCCACCCTCGCGGTCGCCGAAGCGCGGAGCAATGTCAAACAGCTTGCTGACCGCAGCGCGGGTCATTAGGTAGGAGGCAGCCTGCCGGCGCGCCCACAGGTCGCCGCGCTTGCCTAGCGTGATCATCTTCTCCACGTGCGGGCGCATGGCCTTGGCCTTGGTGACCGTGGTTTCGATGCGCTCCTCGAGGATGAGCGAGGTCACCAGGTTGCGCAGGAGCGCGCGACGGTGGCTGGTATTGCGGCCCAGCTTCCAGGTTGCGATTCGGTGACGCATAACGTTGTCTTCTTCCTTCGGTCGGTTGCGTTGCTTAGTACTGGTCTTCCTCGTCGTCGCCGGGCAGCGGGCCGGGCAGCGTCGAAACCGGCTGCGGAGCACCCGGTACGGCGTTCCCTTGCTCATCAATGCGCATGCCCAGGCTCAGGCCCATGCCGGAGAGGATCTCCTTGATCTCGTTCAGCGACTTGCGCCCGAAGTTCTTGGTCTTGAGCATCTCGGCCTCGGTCTTCTGCACCAGTTCGCCGATGGTCTGGATGTTCGCGTTTTTCAGGCAGTTGTAGCTGCGCACGGAGAGTTCCAGTTCCTCCACCGAGCGGTTGAGATTCTCGTTGCGGATCTCGGGCTTGCGCTCGTCGGAGCTCAGCTCCGCTTCCAGCTCCTCCTCGAAGTTGATGAAGATGTTCATGTGGTCCTTGAGCAGCTTGGCAGCCAGTCCGACGGCATCGGCCGGCGGGAGGGAGCCATTGGTCCACACTTCGAGCGTGAGCTTATCGTAGTCGGTGATCTGGCCGAGACGAGCCGCGTCCACCACGTAGTTGCACTTGCGCACCGGCGAGTGCACGGAATCAATGGGGATGAAGCCCACGCCCAGGTCGTCCTCGAAGTTCTTGTCGGCAGCCACGTAGCCGCGGCCGCGCTTCAGGCGCATCTCCATGTCCAGCCGTCCGCCTTCGCTGACGGTGGCGATGTAGACCTCCTTATCGAGGACCTCCACGTCGCCGTCGGCTTCGATCATGCCGCTGGTGATGACGCCGGGTTTCTCGGCGCGCAGATAAAGCGCCTTGGGGCCGTCGCCTGCGAGCTTGAAGGGCACCTGCTTGAGGTTGAGGATGATGTCGGTTGCGTCCTCGACCACGCCGGGGATGGACTGGAACTCGTGTAGAACGCCCTCGATCTTCACCGCGGTGATGGCCGCCCCCTCGATGGAGGAGAGCAGCACCCGCCGCAGGGCATTGCCGATGGTCGTCCCAAAACCGCGCTCGAAGGGCTGTGCCTGGAATTTTCCGTACCGCTCGGTGAGCGTCTCCAGGTCAGCCGCCAGCCGCTTGGGTTTCTGAAAACCTTTCCAAAGCATTCGTTTTGACTCCTCTTGGAGAAAAAGTTGTCCGTCGTCCGTTGTTAGTAGCCGGTCTTTTACTTGCTGTACAGTTCGACGATGAGCTGTTCGTTGACCGGCAACTGGATGTCCTCCCGCTTAGGCAGCGCGGTGACGCGGCCCTTGTAGTTCTCGCGGTCTACTTCCAGCCACGAAACCACGGGCTGATGGCTGGCAAAGTCGCGGGCCATCTCGAGGGTCGTGATCTTGCGACTGCGTTCGCGAACCTCCACCGTGTCGCCCGCATTGACCTGAAAGGAAGGGATGTTCACCTTGCGCCCGTTGACCGTGACGTGTCCATGGCGCACGAGTTGCCGCGACTGACGCCGCGAAACCGCGAAGCCCATGCGGTACACCACGTTGTCCAGCCGCCGCTCCAGTTGCTGCAGCAGCACTTCGCCGGTCACACCCTGGGTGCGCGCCGCCTTCTCAAAGTAGTTGCGGAATTGCTTCTCCAGCGTGAAGTAGATGCGCTTGGTCTTCTGCTTCTCGCGGAGCTGCAATCCGTAGCCCACCACCTTGGGGCGGCGGTCCTTGCCGTGCTGTCCGGGAGCGAAGTTGCGCTTTTCGATGGGACACTTCTCCGAAAAGCACTTCGATCCCTTGAGGAAGAGCTTGATGCCTTCGCGGCGGCACAGACGGCACACCGCTCCTGTATATCGTGCCAAGTTGTTTCTCCTTCTGGGCGGCACCCTATCCGGGACCGCCGGTTCAAGAATCGGTTTACAGGACTGGCCTTCCCTTCGTCCCGATTCGGGTTAAGCAAACACTGCTAAACACGCCGCCGCTTGGGCGGACGGCAGCCGTTGTGCGGGATGGGGGTAACGTCGCGAATGTTCCGCACCTCCAGTCCTGCAGCCGCCAGTGCGCGGATGGCGGACTCGCGTCCTGAACCCGGCCCGCTCACCCGCACTTCCACCGAGCGCATGCCATGGTCGCGCACGGCGTTGGCCACGTTCATGGCAGCCTGCTGCGCGGCGAACGGCGTGCCCTTACGGGATCCGCGGAAGCCCAGTGAACCTGCGCTTTTCCAGGCGATCACCCGTCCATCGGGATCGCTCAACGTGACGATGGTGTTGTTGAACGACGCCTGGATGTGGGCCACGCCGTGGGGAACGTGCTTCCGTTCCTTCTTCTTGAACTGCTTCTTCTTGCCCTTTTTCGCCGGCGCCTCAGGGGCGCCGGTTGCGGGTGCTGCTGCCGGTGTCTTGGCCATAAGTTAGGTTTTCGCCGTCGCTTTCTTCCGAGTGGCTACCGTGCCGCGGCGCGGGCCCTTGCGGGTGCGCGCGTTGGTGTGCGTCCGCTGGCCGTGCACCGGAAGGTTCTTGCGGTGCCGCGAGCCGCGGTAGGAGCCGATTTCCATCAGCCGCTTGATGTTCATGGAGACGTCCTTGCGCAGGTCGCCTTCCACGCCGCCTTCGCCTTCGATCACCTGGCGGATGCGGTTCACTTCGTCCTCGTTCAGGTCCTGGACCTTCTTCGCGCCGTCCACACCCGCGGTCTCCGTGATGCGCCGCGCCCTCGGCTGACCGATGCCGTAGCTGTAGGTCAGCGCGATGGCCACATGCTTGTTCCGCGGAAGGTCCACTCCGGCTATGCGTGCCATAATTCCTGCTCCTTAAGAATTTCCTACCCCTGCCTCTGCTTGTGCTTGGGGTTCTCGCAGATCACCCGCACCACCCCGCGGCGGCGGATGACCTTGCACTTGTCGCAAACTTTCTTGACTGCTGCGCGTACTTTCATAAGGTCCTTCTATTTATAGCGGTACACGATGCGTCCGCGGTTCAGGTCGTAGGGAGAAAGCTCTACGGCCACTTTGTCGCCCGGGAGGATGCGAATGAAGTTCTTGCGCATCTTGCCGGAAACGTGCGCCAGCACCTGGTGTTTGTTCTCCAGCTCCACCTTGAACATGGCGTTGGGCAACGATTCCAGCACCGTTGCCATGACTTCAATCGCGTCTTCCTTACTCATCAACCTCCCTGGTCAATTCCCTTTTCCTACTGCGTCAGAATCATCGGTCCCTGGGCCGTGATGGCCACCGAGTGCTCGAAGTGCGCACTCAGGCTACCGTCAGCCGTGACCGCGGTCCAACTGTCGTCGAGCACGCGGGCATCGGGTTTGCCGGCGCAGACCATGGGCTCAATCGCCAGCACCATGCCCTCG
>JBOGLL010000140.1:0-5984 GCA_050746065.1 Terriglobales bacterium
TCCCCACGCTGTGCGTGGGCCTGCGCGGACTGGTCTACACCGAACTCGAGGCCACGGGCGCCATGGTGGACCTGCACTCCGGTGTATACGGCGGCGCCGCGCCTAATCCGCTGGAAGCGCTGTCGCGCATTATCTCGAAGCTCAAAGACGAGAACGGCAAGATCCTGGTCCCCGGCTTTTACGATCGCGTCGCCAAACCTTCGGATGAAGAACTGAAGGACTGGAAGTCGCTGCCCTTTGATGAAGAGGAATACCGCAAGCGCGAAGTCGGCTCCACGGTGCTGACCGGCGAGCCCGGCTATTCGGTGCTGGAGCGCACCTGGGCGCGGCCCACGCTGGAAGTCCACGGCATGCCCGGAGGCTTCATCGGGGCCGGCGCCAAGACGGTGATTCCGGCGAAGGCGTCGGCGAAAGTATCCATGCGCCTGGTCCCCAACCAGGAGCCAGAGGAGATTTTCGCGGCGTTTCAGAAATACGCGCAATCGCTGGTTCCGCGCGGCATCCAGCTCAAGATCAGGAAGCACAGCCTGGGCCCGGCCAGCCTGATCCCCACCAACAACCGCTACGTGAAGGCCTCCACCGAGGCCATGAAGGAAGTCTTCGGCAAGGAGACCGTTTACATCCGCTCCGGCGGGTCGATTCCCATCGTCTCCGACTTCGACAAGCACCTGGGGATTCCCAGCGTGATGATGGGCTTCGGCCTGCCCGACGACAACCTGCACGCCCCCAACGAGAAGTTCCACATTCCTAACTTCTACCGGGGGATCGAGTCCATCATCCGGTTCTTCCAGAAGCTGGGAGCATAGGAGATTTCCCTCCGCGGCTAAAGCCGCTGCTTATTTTCGTGGACTTGCGGCGCGCCTGAAGGCGCGCCCTTTCAAAGCCAAGCCCGAGAGCTTGGGCGCTTTCTCTCTTCCGGCAAGCAGGGGGTATAGGCCCCCCTTTTTTCAAAATCGTTAGGGCAAACGGTTTAGCGGTTTGCCCCACGCCAAGATCGTCCAGGCAAAGAGGGTTATAGGCATAGTCATCGAAACAAAAGACTTGCTATGCCCAGCTTGGTCGCTGGCAAAGCAGGGGCGGCCCCACCGGCATAACGTCTGAGCCATGTGCTTGATAACCAAACAACTTAGCTTGGGGATACTGGGCCAAGTATTTGCGCAGGAAGGGGTTAGGTGACTCCTGAGACAGCGAAAGATTGCTGCGCGACAACATTGGAATTGACAATATATCACAGTGGCGGGAGTTGTCAAGAAAAATATTCGCTAATTATTCGCCGATGAATTACTTGGAATCTCCCACCCTGTCCCTCCAAAGACGGGAGGGACAAGGGTGGGGCAGCACCCGTCTAGAGATTCCTTTGAGGGAAAGGGTGGGCCAGCACCCAAGGACAACCGCAAGAAGCCATTCAGGAGATCGAGCAAGCCACCGCCGGAACGCCGAGCGCCTGGCTGGGTTATGCCTATGCTCAGGCAGGGCGCACCGAAGATGCACGTCGCGTCTTGAAGGAAAGGGTCGGCATCTGGGAGCGGGAAAAAACCGGGGCCGCCGGAATCGCTTGGATCCATGCCGCGCTGGGGGAAAGGGACGAAGCCTTTGTCTGGCTGGAAAAGGCCCGCGAGGTGCATGATCCGTCAATCGCGATGCTCAATGCCTATCCCTACTGGGATGGGCTGCGCGCAGATGCGCGGTTCCAGGAGTTGCTTGGCCGTGTTGGCCTGCCAGTGTTGAAGACTACCCTTGCTTCCAATCGCTAACCGCGCTACACTTCTCTTGCTCTAGCGGTTTTCCCACCTCCATTTCCCACAGAAGCTGTGCAGGTCTGAATTGCACCGATATTTGTGCAGCCGATTGTGGTCACGGCGCAGGGGCCCCCATATATTGGGCCGATATTGCTTGACCCTGCCCCGCGCTGCGGCTACATTTAGGAACAATCGTCCGGCGAGGCAAGGTCTTGCGATTCAAGGTCTTGCGATTCAACGCCTTGACCCGGCTGGACATGGTGCGCTCAGTCCGACTTTCGCAGCTCAAGGAGTGGAGCGTTGCTGAAAATCAAGAAACTGCAGATCTTCGGTTTCAAGTCCTTTTGTGATCGTACCGAACTGAAATTTCACGGCGATGGCGTGGCGGCCATCGTAGGCCCCAACGGCTGCGGCAAGTCGAACCTGGCGGACGCCATCTCCTGGGTGCTGGGCGAGCAGTCGGCCAAGACGCTCCGCGGCGGCCGCATGGAAGACGTGATCTTCAGCGGCACGCGCGACCGCAATCCCATGGGCATGGCCGAGGTGTCGCTCACGCTGATCGATCCCGAGGCCTACGACGGCCCGGCGCAGGACCTGAGCGCGGAAACCGAAGTCGACGTCCGGGACAATCTGCCCGCCGACGACTGGGACGAGGCCGGTGTGCGAGCGCAGTCCGTCGCCGAAGGCGAGCGCGTGACGAAGGAGTTCCAGCCCGGCGTGAAGGAAGAAGGCGAAGGACTTGAAATGCGGGCAGCCGGGGACGGCTGCCCCACACGGGAAGCCGGCGCCGAGCCGAACTCTGAATCAACTTCCACCGCCGATGCCGGAGTAACATCCGGAGACGGAGCAGCGCCGGAATACGGTTCCCTGCCCGCAGATGTTGTGCTCAAGGTGCGGCGGCGCAAGCTAAAGCAATTCGAGACGCGCGCCGGACAAATCGTAGTCACGCGCCGCCTGTTCCGGTCGGGCGAGAGCGAATACCTTATCAACGGCAAGCTCAGCCGCTTGCGCGACATTCAGGACATCTTCCTGGGCACGGGCCTGGGGCCAGAGTCCTACGCCATCATCGAGCAGGGCCGCATCGGGCAGATCCTGAGCAGCCGCCCGCACGACCGGCGTGCCATCATCGAGGAAGCCGCGGGCATCACTCGCTTCAAGACGCGCAAGCGCCTGGCGGAGGCGCGCCTGGAGCAGGCGCAGCAGAACCTCGCCCGGCTCACCGACATCTTCGAGGAAGTGACGCGGCAGATGAACTCGCTCAAGCGCCAGGCCTCGAAGGCCGAGCGTTACGTGCGTCTGCGCGACGAAATGCGCGCCAAGCTGCGCCTAGTGCTGGCGGGTAAATTCGCACAGTTCGCCGCGGAGTCGGCGGCGTGCGAGCAGGAACTGGCGGCGATCGAGGCCGGGATGCAATCGGGCAGCTTCACGGTGCAGCAGATGGAGGAGGAACAAGCGGCGCGCACGCAGCGTGGGTACGACCTGGAAGCCGCCGCCACCGCCGCCCGCGAGCGGGCCGCAGCCATCGCGCTGGAAACCGACCGCGCGCAGGCCCAGCAGCACCACAATCATGAGCGCTGCCGCGAACTGCTGGCGCGTTCCGCGGAGACGCAGGCGGAACTCGAGCACACGGCCGCGCACCTGGCGTCGGTTCATACCGAACTGCGCGTCAACCGCGGCGTGCTGGATTCGGCGCAGGCGGAAGTAGCGGCAGCGCAGCAGGACGCCGCACATCGTGAGCAGGAAGCGACCGCACGCACCGCTTCCCTGGCCAACCTGGAGCAGGAGCAAGAACAGCGTCGCATCCGCATGCTGGAGACCATGGCGTCCGCATCCGACGCCCGCAACCAGATCACGCAGGCAGAAGAACAGCTCGCCGGTTTTGATCGTGAGAACCGCCGCCTTGACCAGCAGATCCGCGTCGCGAACGAGGAGGTGGAATCCGTCACCGGGCAGCGCGGGCAGCTGGCGCTGGCCTTCGAGTCGGCCAGTTCGCGCGTCCGGTCGCTGCAGGTGAAGGTGGCGGAGACGCGCCGCCGCATCGAAGGGAAACGCAAAGAAGAGGAAGAAACCAGGCAGCGTCTCGACGGCATGCGCTCGGCTTTCGCTGCGGCTCTGGGCAAGAAGAACTCGATGGAGGCGCTGATCTCCGAGCACGGCTATTCCACCGAATCGGTCAAGCGCCTGATGCAGTCCGGGTCGGACCGCCGCAAGTTCGCGCCCGTCGGCGTGCTCGCCGATTTTCTGGAGGTCGAGGAAACCTACGAGCGCGTGGTGGAAGACTTCCTGCGCGACGAACTCAACTACATTGTCGTGAAGTCGTGGGACTCGGCCGATGACGGTCTGCGCCTGTTGCAGGGCGACGCAGACGGGCGCGCCACCTTCCTGGTGCATCCGGAAGACTCGCAGGCAAGGTTTTCCTTCGTGGTGGATGAGAGCGCCCGTCCTGCGCCGGCGCGCGACAGTCTGGTTCCGCTTACGCGCTGCATCCGCGTGCTGAACGGGTTCGGAAACTCGCTGGAAGTCATCCTGCCCAAGCTGCGCGAGGGCTATATCGCCTCCGGCCCGGGCCTGGCCCGCGATCTGGCGCTGGAGAATCCCAGCGCGTTCTTCCTCTCACCCAGCGGCGAGTGCTTCCACAACGTCACCGTGACCGGCGGCAAGCAGCGCGCCGGAGGCCCGCTCTCCATGAAGCGCGAACTGCGCGAAGTGGAACGCCGCCTCGACGACCTGCAGTCGCAGGTGCAGAACCATGAACAGCGTGTGGCCACACTGGTGCGCGAGATCCGCGAGCTCAGCGCCCTGCTCGAACGGTTGGACACGGAAACGCGCGACGCCGAGCGCCAGGCCATGACCTCGGGCACCACGCTCGAGCGTCTGGACACCGACCTGGCGCGCGCCCGCGAGCGGCTCAGCACCTGCGAGGCGGAACTCCAGCGGCTGCAAGCGGAGCGCGAGCAGACTTCTTCGCAGGCCGCCTCGCGGCGACAGGCGCTCTCTGCACTCGAAATCAAGCGGGCAGCGCTCGAAAGGGAAATGTCGGCAGCCTTGCAGCAGCTCGAGTCGCTCAAGCTTTCCCGCGAGGAGGCGGTGCGCGCCTCGGCCGAGACGGCCGTGCGCGTGGCCGCCCTCGAAGAGCGCCGCACTGCGGCCGCTGCGGCACTGGGCCGCATCGAAATCCTGGCTGAGGAAGTGGGCGCCCGGGCCAAGGCGCTGCAGAACCAGATGACGGCGGCGGCTTCCGAGCGTCACCAGCGCGAAGACGAGAACGTGGAGTTGGCCGGCAGAATCCAAGTCCTCACCAAGGAGCACGCCGATGTGCAGCAGCAGGAAGCGGCGTTGCGCACCGAGTCCATTGCCATCCGCGCACGGCTCTCCGAGGTGGACCAGCAACTCCGAGCTGCACGCCTCGCGCTGGATGCCGCTCGCGACCGTCGCGGCGAAGTCGCGGCCCTGCTGGCGCGCCTGGCTTCGGACAGCGAGCACCTGGCGGAAGTTTGCCTGAACGAGCTGGGCGTTACCGCCGACCTGCTCCGTGCGGATGATTCCCTGGCTCGCGTGGGCGGCGAGCAACTGGCTGCCGAGGATGCGCTCTATCGCGACCTGCGCGCGCGCCTGGAAGCCATGGGCCCGGTGAACATGATGGCGCTCGAGGAGTACAACGAGACTTCCCAGCGCCATACCTTCCTTGAGACCCAGCGCAAGGACCTGCTGGAGTCCATCGAGAACACGCAGAACACCATTCGCGAGATCGATCAGTTCTCGCGTACCCGTTTCCAGGAAGCATTCAACCGCATCAACGAAAACTTTCAGCTCACCTTCCGTAAGCTGTTCGGCGGCGGGCAGGCGTTCATGCGGCTCACCGACGAAGAGAACGCCGCCGAAAGCGGCATCGACGTGGTGGCCTCGCCTCCGGGCAAGAAGCTGCAGAACGTATTGCTGCTTTCCGGCGGCGAGAAGGCGCTGACCGCGTTTTCCCTGCTGGTGGGCATCTTCCAGTACCAGCCCAGCCCCTTCTGCATCCTCGACGAAGTGGACGCACCGCTCGACGAAGCCAACATCGGCCGCTTCACCGAACTGGTGCGGGAGATGAGCGTGAAGACGCAGTTCGTCATCATCACCCACAACCGCAAGACCATGAACATGGCGCCGGTGCTCTACGGCGTCACCATGCAGGAGCCCGGGGTTTCGCGCCTAGTATCGGTGCGCTTCCAGGAGGCCATGCCGCAAGCCGCCGGATTCTGAAGC
>JBOGLL010000141.1:0-7931 GCA_050746065.1 Terriglobales bacterium
CCCAATTCGCCAGCCACAAGTACCTGAACCTGGAAACCTACCGTCGCAGCGGCGAGGCAGTGCTTACCCCCGTCTGGTTCGCACAGGACGGTGGTGTGTTTTACATCTACTCGCTGGCCGATGCGGGCAAGATCAAGCGCAGCCGCCGAAACCCGCGCGTGCGCATCGCCCCGTGCAATTTTCGCGGAGACCTGCTGGGCGCCTGGGTAGACGCCCAAGCGCGCATCCTGGTGGGCGCCGAGGCAGCCCGCGGTGATGAGCTGCTCGACAGGAAGTACGGCTGGCAGCGCAAGCTAAGCGCACTTTGGCGCCGCATCGTCCCCAAGGAAGGGGCGATGGTGGCAATTGAGCCGGACGCCGGTCCAGCATCCTAGCAGCGACCGCGTCAGGCCTTCTCGAGTGCTTTGCGGTCCCAACCGCCCAGGTCGGCGCCGGCTGCATAAGTGCTCTCGAGAAATGCACGCAAATCTTCACGCGGTGAGGCGGACGCGCGAACGTCGTCGTACATCAACAGAAATTCCTTCATGCCGGTGTCGTAGAACGCCTTGGCGGGGCGCACGCGCTGTTCGGCGAAGCCCGAAGGCTCGGGCGCCGCATAAGCGTAGAACGTGGGGCCCTTGACGTTGCCTCCACCCGGCCAGAAACCCCCGCTGATGACTTCGTGGGAATAGGCTTCGCGGGTGATGGCATCGGCGCCGGGACGCTCGGGAGCGCGGCGTCCGGAAAAGCGCGTAACTGCCATATCGAAACTACCCCAGAAGAAGTGCACTGGACTCGACTTGCCGAGGAACCCGGAGCGGAACTCCTGGCATACAGAGTCCACCGAGGCCAGGATCCGCCAGAAGCGCTGCGCATATTCCGCATCGTAGGAGGCATGCACGGTGTCTTTCGCGAACGGAATGGGATTCGCTACTTCGTCCGGCTTGGCATGGATGCGCACGTCGAAGCCCAGCTCCTTCAGCGCAGCCATCACCTCAGCGTAGAAATCCGCCACGGTGCGCGGCTCCAGCTTGACGTGTTTGGTCGGGCCGCCGCTGGTCTCGATGATCAGCTGATGCTCGAAGAAGTCGAAGCGCATCTCCGCCAGGCGATCGCCCTGCCGCATGGTGGACGTGGTGAGCCCGCGCGGCGTGACGTACAACGTGCAATGCCAGAAGTGGCTGAGCGGCGGCGTCAGCGCCATGCGCACCTTGCCCACGACCTGCGTCCACATATGCAGCGTGGCGTAGGTGTCCTGCCAGGCTTCCAAGGGCAACGACGGCCAGGAAGGATTCTCTGCTGGGGGCATGGTGTTCCTTCGCAAGCGAGGGTATCGCGGATTCTAGCAGCAGCGTGCCTGGGCTGCAGACCAGCGCCGGCCACGGCCCTGTTGACGGCGCAAACGGGTACGACCTAACATCCGACGCTCAAGTCGCAGTCTATAGGATGGTCAATATCTGCTGACATGATCGCTCGCGCCCGAGTTGCGCCCTCGCTTTCCCTGGGCGTGCTGATCCTCACAATGCTTGCTATACCGGATCAGCGAGCCCGGGGCCAAGCTGTCGAGCGCGGCCAATGGGAAAACATTCTCAAGTTGGTTTCTGCGGATGTCGAGAAGAATTTTTATGATCCTAGACTGAAGGGGCTGGATTGGGCTGCACTTACGGAAGAAACCCGTAAGCGCATCAACACCTTGGATGATACAGGGCAAATGATTCTGGCTGTTTCCGCGTTGTTGAGCCAGCTTCAGGATTCACACACGTATTTCGTGCCGCCTCGCTTAACGGCACAGGCGGACTTTGGTTTCAAGGCTCGAGCTTATGGCAATGACGTGCGGGTCTACGAAATCAAAAAGAAAGGTCCTGCCGAGAAGGCTGGGCTTCGTGTGGGACATGCGATTCTGGTCCTCAATGGCGTGCCCTTGGATCGCCACAATCTCCGGGAAGTCCTCCGGCTTGTCACGAGAGTGGTTCCGGCCCGTACGCTGGAACTGCAGGTTGCTTTTCCGGGCGAGCCGCCCGGGACTGTTCGCATTCCCGCACGCCTAATCACTACGCAGGAATATCAGTATTTGGGCAGCGTGTGGCGTGTTGTAGACGAGCAGCGCGCGAGAGATGTCCATGTGAACTTCTCTCATAAGGAGCATGGCAATGGTGTCCTATACGTCAGCATCCCAACCTTTACTGCGTCTCCAGATGTTACCTATTCCGTGATCAGCAGGGCCCGGCCCGCCAAGGCGCTGATTCTGGACTTGCGGGGTAATGCAGGTGGCTGGATGGAAACGACTTTGACCTTCCTTGGCTTTTTTTCTGACAAGCCAGAGCTGCTGGCGAGGAGAGTGTCGCGGACTGGGTCTCAAGACCTGACGATCAAGCCTCGAAATCCGGGATTTCAGGGATCCATCATTGTTCTAGTCGATAGCGATACCGCCAGCGCGGCAGAGTTGGTATCTCGCTACCTGCAGTTCTCCCACAAGGCAGTAGTCCTGGGCGACGTGACTCGTGGCATGGTCAGCGAAGGTCAGATAATCGAAGGCAAGATCGGTGCAAGATTCGTGACATATTTCGCCACGGTCGTCACCAGCGCAACCCTCGTTATGCCGGACGGGGAGGAACTGGAAGGACGTGGCGTCATTCCAAACGTGCACTGTATCCCGTCAGCAGAAGACTTGGTTCGTGGAGCTGATCCTTGTCTAGACAAGGCCACGGCTCTAGCCACGGGAAAGTGACTAACCAGCTTGATCCTTAATCCCCGGCGACGGTTTCGGGATACAGCTTGTCGAATTCCGGGTTCCCGTGCAGCAGCGCGAGGTCGGGATCGCGCCGCGCCCAGTTCACATCACGGTAACCCGCGGTCCAGGCCTTGCGCAGCGTCTCAAGGGCCTCCGCCTTCATCTTCAGCAGGCAATAGATACAGGTGACGTTGTAGAGCAGGATGGCGTCGTTGGGACGCAAAGCGAGGGCCATGTTGGTTTCGCGGATAGCGTCCTCGGTGCGATCGAGCGTCGCGTAGGACACCGCCAGATGGACGCGGGCGCGGGCGTCTTCCGGCACCTGCTTCAGGTGCGTTTCCAGCGCCATGACGCGCTGCTGGCGCAGGTTGCGGATGTCCTTGCCCAGCGCCCCCAGCGCGTTCTGGATGGGAACGTAAATGTTGTAGTCATCGGCGCAGGCTTCCAGGGCCTCATCGGCGATGTCGGCCACTTCCTGGTAGCGGCCGGAAGAAAACAGCGACCGGCCCAGAATGTAATACGCCCCTTCACAGTCGCGCTTGCGCTCGATGGCAGCCCGCGCGCAGCGGATGGCTTCTTCGTACTTCTTATCGGTGTAGAAGATCCAGGCCTGGGCTACCTGTACCTCGGGCAGTAGCGGTTGCAGGGCGACGGCACGCTGCGAAGCGGCCAGGGCTCGCTCCATCCATGCCGTGTCGCGCTGGTGGTGATGGTGATACTGGGCGCAGACGTGGGCTGCGGCCGCATGAGCCAGCGCAAAGTTCGGGTCCATAGCCACGGCGCTCTCAAACATCTGCAGCGCGAACTCCAGGTCCTGGCGGGTAACCCGGCGGGCATAGCTCTTGCCGCGCAGATAGAGATCGTAGGCCTGGAGGTTCTCCGTGGGCTTGGCGGCGATTGCTTCCTGCTCCTGGGGTGAGAGCGTGATGCGCAGGGCCTCGGCGATCTTGCGCGCAATCTCGTCCTGCACCTCGAACACATCTTTCATCTCGCGATCGTAACGTTCGGACCACAAGGGAAAGTCGGTGCGGGTGTCCACGAGTTGCGTATTGATGCGCAGGCGTGCGCCGGCACGGCGCAAGCTGCCGGCCAGTACATACGCCGCCCGGAGCTGCTGCCCGATCTGCGCAGGCGTGACCGGCTTGTCGCGGTAGGCCAGCACCGTGGGCCGCGAGAAGATCCTCAAGCCTTTGATCTTGGAAAGCTCGGTGATGATGTCTTCGGTGATGCCGTCGCGGAAGTATTCGTCTTCCTTCACGCCGCTGAGATTCTCGAAGTACAGGACGGCGACCGATCGCTCCGCCATCGCCGTGACGGCACGCGACTCGCTGCTGTCGGCTGGGCGTTTGCGCCCGGAATCCAGATCGCGTTTCAGGCGGCTGAGGTCGGTTTTGAGGTCGTTGGCGGTCTGGTAGCGCAGGGTGCGGTCCTTCTCCAACGCCTTTTCCACGATCCGGCTGAGTTCGGCCGGCAGAGCGGGATTCGCCTGGCTGATGGGAGCAGGATCGCGGTTGAGGATGGCTTCGTAGATGACGGCGTCGGTGTCGCCCTGGAAAGGGACGATGCCGGTGGCCATCTGGTAGAGGACGCTGCCGAAGGAAAACAGGTCGGTGCGGGCGTCGGTCGGCATGCCGCGCGCCTGCTCAGGCGACATGTACGCCACCGTGCCCAGGGTGGTGCCCGGCGAGGTAAGGTGAGGGTCGGGGCCGACGGTCTCCGCCTGCGAAGGCGCGTTGCCGTCTGTCCGTCGTGCAAAATCCATTTTCGCCAAGCCGAAATCCAGGATCTTAACCTGGCGCCGCGGCGTAAGGAAGAGATTGGCGGGCTTGATGTCGCGATGCACGATCCCGCGGGCATGCGCCGACTCCAAAGCGTCGGCGATCTGGATGGCCATGTCCAGCAGCAGCGCCGGTTCAAAGGGCTGGCGGACCATCATCTGTGCCAGCGACTGGCCTTCCAGTAGCTCCATCACAATGAAGTTCTGCCGATCGTGCTGCTCGATGGCATACACCGTGCAGATGTTGGGATGGTTCAGCGCTGAGGCGGCCCGTGCTTCCCGCTGAAAGCGCTCCAGCGACTGCGTGTCCTGGGCCAGTTCCTCAGGCAGGAACTTGAGCGCGACGCGGCGTCCCAACTGGGAGTCTTCGGCCTCGTACACTACACCCATGCCGCCGCTACCCAGCCTGCGCGAGACTGTGTAATGGGAAACTGTCTGACCGATGCGTGGATCCATGAGAAACGGGCTTCTCATGTTAGGGACTTGCAGAGGTCCGGTCAAGGGCGGCGATGGGCGCGTCCGATCACCCGATTTACCACTTTTCCCCATCGAGCCAGTAGGCGGTCTGGTTGGCGGTGAGGACGAAGAGCTTCTTGCCGTCCTCGCTGAAGCGGGCCAGGGAGACGGGGCTGGGGAAGACGTACTGGTCGCGCTTCTCCATGGAGCCCAGCTTGAACAGCGCCAGCTCACCGCGCTCGCTCTCCACACAGAGCAGGCCGCGCGCCGGAGAGACCGCCGGGCGTTCGCCGAAGGTGCGGCCGATGAGCGAGCCGTCCTTCAGGGAAAACACCAGGACGCGGTGGGCAGCGTCGGTGATCACCACCCAGTCGCCCGCTGCAAACATGTCGTCAATGCGGAAGGAGCCCTTGTTGGTTTCTACCAGCAGCCGGCCACGGAGGGCGCCAGTGCGCACGTCCAGCACTTCCAGGTAGTAGTCACCCTCTTTTTCCTTCATGGCGGCGAGACGGGCCTTGAGCGCCGAGTCTTTGCCGATGGCGTCCTTGGCGGCGCCGTCGGTCACCTCCCAGGCCAGCACCAGCGTGCCCTGATCGGCTTGCACATACTTGTCGGGATTCTCCTTGGGGAGACGGCGCGTCCACAGCGAGGCTCCGGTGCTGGTGTCGCGGACGTCGAGGGTTACGTTCTTCGAGTAGCCCTCGCCCTTCTTCTCGGGCAGCGTTACCAGAAGATACGGCCCGAACTGGCGGGCGCGCAGGTCTTCATCCAGGGGGCGGCTGTCCATGATCTGGCGGCGCTCAAGGTCGAGCCGGGCGATGGCGCGGTCGGTGTTGTCGAGTTCGGGGAAATCGGCGTACATGGAGCCGTCGTCGGAGAAATAGGCGCCGCGGAAGCCGCGCATATGGGCCACGCGCTCTTCTTCTTCCAGGTCCCACACTCCGCCGCGGGTGCGCTCCGAAATAGCCAGCCAGTTCAGGTCGGGGGAGAGCGCCGCGGCGCGCAACCGTCCCAGTCGGCCTCGCGGCATGGCTGCGGTGCCTACCACTTCACTACCCGATCCCGCCAGGCGGTAGATGGCAAGTTCGCCGTCGATGCGCTCACTCACGTACTGATTGTCATAAAGATCGAGCGCCGACTTGCGGTTTGCCATGAAGAGCTTCTGCGTCTTCAGGTCCATGACGCCCACGGGAAACCGGTCAATGGGGCGCAGGAGCAGGTAGTCGCCCTTGGTGGCGCCGAAAAGCTCATTTCTCACGGCCAGATTCAGCTTGCCGATCAACTGCCCGGAGGGAAACTGCACCATCGCCGACTTCTCACCTTTTTCGCCGGCGACGCCGATCAGGCGGTCGGAGGAAACAAAGGCAAAGCTGACGGTAAGCAGGTTCTTGATGGAGCCAGGCAGCGAAATCTCAGAGCGCGTGCTCATGTCCAAGGCCAGCGGGGAACCGTCGCGCGTGGCAGCAACAAAGTATCGTCCGTCCGGCGAGAACGACATGTGCACCCAGGTCAGGTCGAGGTCCTCGAGGTCGAGCATTTCGAGAATGTAAAGGAAGATCAAAGAAGACAGGCTGGGCACGTAAAACGACTTTTTCTGGAAGACGGTGGCGCCGCCCGCAACATCGAAGAGAGTGAGGTCGTATTCGCGGCCATAGCAGGCCAGGTACCGGCCGTCCGGGGAAAGGGCGGACTCGATGCAGCCCTTGCGCACCACCATCTCCTCGACCAACGTGCGCTGTCGCTTGGCGATGTCCCACTTCTCCACCCGCAAGGTGGGGTCGTAGAAGACCACCGACTGCGAGTCGGGTGTGAACTGCGCGGGATGCGCTTCCACCGCTTCAATGTCGAACAAGTGGTTGAAGGGCTGGCGGGAAAGCACGTAAATCTGCGAATCGGTCTGGGCGAGCACGTAGCGCCCGTCGGGACTGAAGCGCAGGTGCTGCACGTCCGTCTGCAGCGGCGGGTCCAGCACTTTGCGGTCGAGCACGCCGTGTAGGCTCTCCTGGCGGCCGAAGCCGGCAAAGGCCACCACGGCTTCCTGCCACTTGCGGAAGTCTTCGGAGCTGGTGGTGGAACGTGGGTCCGCACAACCCGCGGGCAGCGCCGTCATGGTCTTCAGCATTTCCCGCAGGCGTTTGGATTCGGGCTTGGTGGTGCCGAACAGGTCCGAGAGCCAGCTGCCCGTCTTGCCTTTGGTTTCGGTGAAGCGGTCCCAGAGTTCCACGTAGGCCTGCGGGGAATAGCCGGCGCGGGCCATGGCCTGGAGCGCAATCTGATCTGCGGTAACTTGTTCGCTGTGCTCGCCCCTTTCGGAGCGCTCGAAGGCCTCGGGCTTGCGCCGCCAGTTCTCGAACAGCAGGTGATACTTTTCCACCACATCCTTGCGGTCGGTGAGCTGGGTCACACCCAGCACTTTTTGCAGGCGCCGGGTCATCTCCACCGCCGGGTCGCGCATCAGCGCGTGCCCTAGTTCGTGGGCCATCACGCCGGCAATCTCGTCCTCGTTGCGGGCAAATCCCACCAGCTTCCGAGTGAAATAAATGCGCCCGCCGGGCATGGTGAAGGCGTTCCATGCCGGGATTTCCGACAGCAGGAACCGGAAGCGCAAATTCGTCGCCGGCATGTGCCGCAGCAGGCGTTCGCCGATGCGGTTCAGGTACGCGGTCAACTGCGGGTCTTCGACCACGCGGAAGTCGCGCTGGAGTTGCTCCGCGACCGCATCGCCCAGGTACATCTCCTGCTCTTCGCTGAAGATGTTGGCGCCCCGCGGCGGGCCCGCCGGCGGCATGGGAGGACACTGCCCCGCGAGAAACACGGGCGCGAGGATAAGCGGGACAAGTGTAAGGACGAGAGTGCGGCGAAGATCCATGATCGCAGCCTCCTGCTCTTGAAGCGACTGCACCCGCGGGAAGGGGAAACCATACGTCAGGCAGGTACGGGAAGCAAGGGGAACGGCGCGGGTGCGGAAGCCAGCCGCCAGCGCCACCA
>JBOGLL010000142.1:0-6130 GCA_050746065.1 Terriglobales bacterium
GGCAACTCGCCGCGCAAGGCATCTTCATTTCCACCAACCCCAGCAGTTCGTTCTTTTACCTGCTGACGGGCAGCCACGGTGCCCACCTGGCTGGAGGCGTGCTGGCGTGGCTGTACGCAGGCGCTACGTCCCTGCTGCGCGCGCCGCTGGCCAGACGGCGCATCGTGCTGGACCTCGCTGCCTGGTATTGGCACTTCATGGATGTGCTTTGGCTCTACATTCTGGGATTGATGTATTTCGCAAAATAGAACGAGGGAGAAACCAGGACGATGTCAGAAGGCGCGATGCACCACCCGGCCGCAGATGCCTTTGAACCGCCGCTGTTCGGGGCCTACTCCAAGAAGGTGGGGATGTGGCTGTTCCTGGTCTCCGATTCACTGACCTTCGGAGCGCTTCTGTTCGCCTACAGCTACGGACGCATCGCCACCCACAACTGGCCCACGCCCTTTGGTGCGCACAGCATCGCCAACGCCACCATCATGACCGCGTGCCTGCTCTCCAGTTCCCTCACTATGGTGCTGGCGGTGCTGGCAACACGCCGGGGCGACAGCAAGTGGCGCCTGAATTGGCTACTGGCCACCATGGCCTTCGGCACGGCGTTTATCGTGCTGCACGCCATGGAATGGAACGGCTTGATCCGCGACGGGATGCGTCTCGCCGTCTTTCCCCCGCCGCCCGGCGCCGAGGAAGGCGCAGCGGTCGGCAAGATGGTGGAGAATGTTCCCCAATTCGCCGCGACGTTCTTTGGGCTGACGGGCATGCACATGCTGCACGTCACCATCGGCGTGGTCTACCTGGGAATCATCGCGCTGGGCCGCAAGTTCATCCCCATCCTGCTGGTGCTGTGGCTGGTGGCGTGGCAGGCCACGCCCTCCTACAGCGTATTCAAGAACGGCTCTCACGTTCTGCTGGTCTGCGCCATCATCGCTGGCGTGATCGTGTTCTTTAAACCCAAGAAGTACGACGAGCAGGACGTAGAGGTCAGCGGCCTGTACTGGCACTTCGTAGACCTGGTGTGGATGTTCATCTTCCCACTGGTGTACCTGATGTCCACCAAGATCTAGCGCGAACGGAGGGACCGCGAGCGATGTCTGAAGCCAAGGCACACGAAGAGCATGGGACCGCGCAGTATTACTGGGTGTGGGGAGGGCTGCTGGCTTTAACGGCCATCGAGATCGTGCTTGCCTACAAGCAGGTCTTCCCGCCGCTTCAAATGCTGCTCGTCCTGCTAGTGCTCTCCGTCATCAAGGCGGGACTGATCATCGCTTACTTCATGCATTTGAAGTTCGAGGCCGGCACGATGAAGGTCACCTTGATGACGGCGCTAGTGGTCTGCCTGTGTCTGATGTTCGTGTTTATCCCAGACGCCATGCGCATCCTTGAGCTGGGGGTGAAGTGAAACTCCGCTTGGCCATCGCTGTGTTGGCTCTTGTCACGTGCAGCGCGTCCGCCTGGGCGCAATGCTCCATGTGTGCTTCGTCGGCTCAAGCCGCCGAACGAGAGGGTCAGAAGGCGCTGCGCCGTGGCATTGCCGTGCTCATGCTGCCTACCCTCGGTATCATGGTTGCTCTGGTAGGAGTGGCTTACCGCTTCCGGAACGGGCGCAACGAAAACCGCTAATCCCGTCTTGACATTGGGTCCCTGCCTGTTGTATCAGTCCGCGATACACAATGCATCACCTGGAGCCTGGCGCTCTTGCCGGCAGGTTCTAGCGGGCCCCGTATATCGCAGAGATTGACTTCTACCGAGGATGCGCGCAATTCGTGTCGCATGCCAGGAGGTTGGATGCAACGTCTCTCCTGCCTCGTACCGGGAAGGGTCCCGTCAGCAGGCGGGCTCGTCCTCGCTCTCGCGACGCTGGCGTCGGCGGCGCCCGACAGCGGCACACCGCCGTCCGGTTCGGCTTCACCCACTCTGAGTCCGCGAGTTAGCATCTCCTCGCGACACGATACGTCGCCGCCCCTCCGCGACCTGGCTCCGGTCGTGACCAGTCCGGACCTCATCAAGATGATTCCCTTGCGTCCGCTCCCCAAGGCCAAACCCGCACCCAAGGGAAAGACCGAGCCTGGGGATCCGGTCGTTCAGGGCACGCCGGGGCCGCGGGCTACCCCTCCTCCGTTGGCTACGTTTGAAGGAATAGGCAATGTGGGTGGCTTCCTTCCCCCGGACACCAACGGCGACATTGGGCCCAATCACTACGTCCAGACAGTGAACGTCTCTTTTGCTGTCTTTGACCGCAACGGCAACGTTCTTTACGGGCCCGCCAACATCAATACGCTTTTCTCGGGCTTCGGTGGACCCTGCCAAGACACCAACGACGGTGATCCCATTGCCCTCTACGACCACCTGGCGGATCGCTGGCTCATCAGCCAGTTTGCCCTGCCCAATTTCCCCGCCGGGCCGTTCTATCAATGCATCGCGATATCGCAGACTTCCGATCCCACAGGCGCGTGGCATCGCTACCAATTTCAAGCCAGCCTCACGAAGCTCAACGACTATCCCCACTTTGGCGTGTGGCCGGATGCGTATTACATGTCGGTCAACCAGTTTGCCGAGAACACGCTGAGCTACGCTGGAGCCGGTGCGTTTGCCTTCGAGCGCGACAAGATGCTGCAGGGCCTCTCCGCCCAGATGCTGTATTTCGACCTGGCCTCGGTGAACCTGGCCTTCGGCGGCATGCTGCCGGCGGACCTGGATGGCCCAGGTCCAGCTGCGGGCACGCCCAACTATTTTCTGGAGATGGATGACGACGCCTGGGGATGGCCCACTGACCGGCTGAGTCTGTGGGAGTTCCACGTGGATTGGATAACTCCCGCCAACGCGACCTTCGGCATCGGAGGCAATCCCAACCAGGTGCTGGATACTGCGCCGTTTGACAGTAATCTTTGCAACTACTCCCGCAACTGCATTCCCCAGCCCGGCGGGGTTCCGGTGGATGCGATCTCCGAACGCTTGATGTACCGCGTGCAGTACCGGACCTTCGGCGCTTACAGCACTCTGGTTACGAACCATACTGTGGACGCCAACGGCGCCGACCAAGCAGGCATTCGCTGGTATGAGTTGCGCAAGACCGGAGCCAACTGGGCGATCCATCAGCAAGGCACCTTCGCACCGGACAGCGACCACCGTTGGATGGGCAGTGCAGCTCTGGACGCAGCCGGCAGCCTCGCCGTGGGCTACAGCGTCTCCAGCAGCACTACCTTTCCTTCCGTCCGTTACGCCGGTCGCCTGGCCGGAGACCCGCCGGGAACCTTGCCCCAGGGTGAACAGGAAATCATCGCTGGCGCCGGGTATCAGGAGAGCGGCTCGGGCCGCTGGGGCGATTACAGCATGATGGCGGTCGATCCCGCGGACGAGTGCACCTTCTGGTACACGCAAGAGTATTACGCCACCCCTTCCAACGCCGACTGGCACACGCGCGTCGGGGCCTTCCGTTTTGAGGCCTGCACCACCGGGCCCTCGGGCGGGCTGCAAGGCACCGTCAGCGAAGCCGGCACCGCTCTGCCTTTGAGCGGTGTAAGGATTCAAGCAGGAGGCTCGACCACTTTTACCGACAACAACGGCTTCTACCAGTTTCTGGTCCTGCCTCCGGCCAGCTACAACCTGGAAGCGTCCAAATTCGGCTATTTCCCGCAGAGTGCCAACGGAATCGCAGTCAACGCAGGCGCGACAACCGTGCAGAGCTTCACGCTCTCCCTTCGCCCTGTGACCAATGTGCAGGGTACCGTGGTTGACGCATCCGGCCACGGTTGGCCGCTGTACGCCCGCGTCTCCATCACCGAATTGGGCGGATCTACTTTCTTCACCCATCCGCTTACAGGAACCTACACCGTCCCACTCCCAGAGGGCGAAACCGCCAACTTCAAGGTCGTCGCTGTAAGCCCCGGCTACCAGGCGGCGGCGCGCGTGGTGAACGTGCCCCAGGGGGGCGCGACCGAGAATTTCGGGCTGCTTGCCGATGCCGCGCGCTGCACCGCGCCGGGTTACGCGCTGGACCTCAAGTACTTCGAGGACTTCGAAGCTGGCAATGGCGGCTACTCGGTGGTGGGGAACACTTCGTGGCAATACGGCACTCCCACGAGCGGCCCTGGAGGGGCATTCTCCGGGAGCAAGGCTTGGGCCACCAACCTGAGCGGCAACTATAACGACAATGAGGACGGTTACCTGACTTCACCGGTCATTGACCTGAGCGCGTTTGCCGGTCAGACCCCCATCCTGGTATGGCAGCAATGGCTCCAAACCGAAGCTGGCTTCGACTACGGCAGCGTCGAGGCCAGCAACGACGGCGGTGGAAGCTGGACGGCGGTGTACGGCGAAGTGAGCGGCACCGAGGAGATTCAATGGACGCAGCGCCGGGCCATCCTCGACCCCAGCTTCGCCGTCAGCGGATTCCGGGTACGTTTCCGCTTGCGCTCCGATGGGTTTGTAGTGGCGCCCGGGTTCTATGTGGATGACGTAGGGATCGCCGTGGTTCCCCAACCGGCACCGTTCTTTTCCGAATCCTTCTCCGGGGGTAGCCTCCCGGCGGGGTGGAGCATCGTGGACAACCTGAACAACGGCCAGGTGTGGAGGTTCGACAACCCCGCAGGTCGCGACAACGAAACCGGCGGCGGCGGCCCCTTTGCCATTCTCGACAGCGACTTCTACGGTCAAACCGGGTTCCAGGACAGTGAACTGCGTTCCCCATCCCTCAACCTAGCCGGGATGGCTACCGTCTTCCTGGAGTTCGACACGGACTTCCTGCTTTGGGAGGGTGGTCTCGCCGAAGTGGCCGATGTCGACGTCAGCCTCAACGGAGGAGCAAGCTGGACCAACGTCTGGCGCCAGACCTCGAACTCCCGTGGGCCCAGGCACGAAGTTGTGGACCTGACCGCCCTGGCTGCCGGACTGGCGAACGTGCGCCTGCGCTTCCACTATTACAACGCCAACTGGGAATTCTGGTGGCAGGTGGACAACGTGCGCATTTACGCGCAGCCCACGCAGACGACGTTAGCCTGCGTGACCCGTGGCGGGGGCATGGTGGTCGGCCATGTGTACGAGGCGGTGACTCAATTACCGCTGGTCGGCGCCGCCGTCCGGCGCGACGATGGCGCCGGCGACTCCACCAGCACCATCAGCACGCCCGAGGACGGCAATCTGGACGACGGATTCTACATGCTGTTCTCCTCTCAGGTCGGCGCGCATCCTTTCTCCGCTTCGCTTGTGCCGGGATACGATCCCTCCGTGGAGCAGGTCAACGTCCCTGCCGACGGCATCGTGGCCCAGAACTTCTTCCTGCCTTCCACCACCAACCAAGTGCCCATCGCCAACGCGGGCCCCGATCAGGTTGTGGATGCCACGCTCGCTACCGGCGCCAGTATCACCCTGAATGGCGCCGGGTCTTCGGACCCGGATAACGATACCCTCACCTACACGTGGAAGCAGTCAGGAGCCACGGTTGCCACAGGTGCGATCGTGACGCTGACAATTGTGCCTGGGGTGTACGACTTCACCCTGGAGGTCAACGACGGCCGGGGTGGAGTCGCAACCGACACCGTGCAGATTACGGTGACCGACTTCTCTCTGAGTGCCAACCCGAGCGTCCACACGATTACAGCAGGCCAGTCGGCAACATCCACCATTACCGCCGGGCCCATGTTCGGTCCTTACAACACGCCGGTGACCCTTTCCTGTAGCAACTTGCCTGCACTCACCACCTGCAGCTTTTCACCGAGCAGCTCGCTCACGCCCGGTGCTAGTCCCAGTGGCGCGAGCGTTACCCTGACCCTTCGCACCACGGCACCGTCGGTCGCTCGACTCACGCCAACCGGGGACTCGCACCAGTGGATTGCCGTAGCGATGTGGGGTGGTCTGTTCGGCTTTCTCACTCTCGGCGCCGCCTGTGCGAGCGGTCGAAGGAGGCGCTTGTCCTTCCTCGGACTAGTGCTTCTGTCGGCTGGAGGCCTGGTTACTTGCGGTGGCGGGGGCAGTCAGGAGACTCCCCGCGTAACTCGTCCGGGCACGCCCCGTGGTACCCACAGCATCGTCATCAACGGAACCGGCGGGTCGTTTCAGCATGCGACAGCCATCGATCTGATCGTGCAATAATCAGTCTCCCGCAAAACGCCGTTCTTACTTACCGGACTTGGGA
>JBOGLL010000143.1:0-3714 GCA_050746065.1 Terriglobales bacterium
ACCGCCGCGCGCTGCGCGTCGTATCTTGCGTTCTCCCCCTTGCGCCGTTCCTCCAGCCCCTGGCGCTGCGTTTCGAGCGCCTTGGTGTGGGCCGCGATCTCTCCGGCGCGTCCTTCCAGCGTCAGGAGCTGATCGCGCAGGCCCCTGTGGGCGCTCAAGTCCGCGCCGCCCTGCCACGCGGTCTCGCCCAGCTTGCCCAGTAGCACAGCGCGCGTGCGGTCGTGCTCCGCAAGCTGCTTCTGCAATTTGCGCCGGTCCCACTTGCGACCCAACTCAGCCCAGCCGTTTCGGAATAAGCCTTGTGCCATGCGCGTGTTCTCTCAGGGGAAGAGTCTCTGATGAGAGCAGAAGAACAGATTGTGAAAAGCGCGCACGAGTATATGGCAGGAGGTCGGGGCGCACAACGGCGGACTCACCTCAACCGACTCAACCTTCACGGAGAATGAGCGACCTGTTTACAATCTTGCTCGATGCCCAAGAGCCTCCAGGAAACCTACGCACCACACATGGCCTGTTTCGGATGCGGACCCGCCAATCCCAAGGGCCTGCACATCCGCAGCTTTGTGCAGGGCGAAGAAGTCGTCGCCGAGTGGCAGCCGGAGCCGCATCACGAAGCCTTCCCCGGGATGCTGAACGGCGGCATCATCGGGGCGCTGCTTGACTGTCATTCCAACTGGACCGCAGCCTGGCATTTGATGCGGCGCGCCGGCGCCGACCGGCCGCCGTGCACGGTCACAGCGGACTACGCCATCCGTCTCAAGCGGCCCACACCTATGAATGCGCCGGTGCGACTCGTGGCGCGCGTGGCCGAGTCCACCGACGACCGCGCCATCATCGACGCCGAACTCATTGCCGGCGGCAAGGTTTGCGCCACGTGCCGTGGAACGTTCGTTGCCGTGCAGCCCGGACATCCGGCGTATCACCGCTGGTAGGACACACCCCGCGCGCGCCGGCACTCCTTCGCCATTGGCGGTATTCTTTATGATTGTCATCCCGAGCCGCGCGACTGAGCCCCGCTTGGCGGGACGAGGAAGCGCGTGCCGAGGGATCTTGGTTTTTAACCGCTGGAATCCAACCGGAGGCACGATGAAACAAGCCCTGGCTCTCATCGCCGTTTTACTGCTCACCCTCGCCGCCGCCGCCCAGGACTGGGCGCGGGCATCGCTGGAGAAATCGCCGCGTCATCAGGAATGGGTTGCCATCCAACACGGCGACCGCACCGTGCATGCTTTTGTGGTCTATCCCGAAAGCAGGAAGAAGGCCGCGGCCGTCATAGTGATCCACGAAAACACGGGGCTCACCGACTGGGCGCGCAGCGTGGCCGATCAGCTTGCCGCCGCGGGTTACATCGCCATTGCTCCGGACCTGCTCTCCGGCAAGGCGCCGGGCGGAGGAAAGACCGCCGACTTCCCCAGTGCCGACGCGGCGCGCGAAGCCATCGGCGCGCTCGATCCTGACCAAGTCACCGCCGACCTGAACGCCGTCGCCGGCTACGTGAGGAAGCTGCCGGCGACGAAAGGCAAGGTGGGCGTGGCTGGCTTTTGCTGGGGAGGGCGCCAGAGTTTTCGTTTCGCCACCAACCGTGCCGACCTGGCCGCCGCGTTTGTGTTCTACGGCAACGGCCCGGAAAAAGTGGACGCGATACGCGCTCCGGTCTTCGGGTTTTACGGCGAGAATGACGCCCGCATCAACGCCACGCTTCGTGCCACCGAGGGTGCGATGAAGGCCGCCGGCAAGCGTTTTGAGCCTGTCACTTACGCCGGCGCCGGACACGGCTTCATGCGCTCCGGCGAAGCTCCTGACGCCAGCGAGGCCAATCGCAAGGCGCGCGAAGACGGCTGGAAGCGCTGGCTGGACCTGCTCGAAGCGATGTGAAGGGGCGGGCCGGAAGACAACTCCGGGTAGCGACCAAGGATGTACCTGGTGTAGCCCGGCCGTACCGCACTGCGGGACCGGGCCCGCGGCCGGGCTAGCGGCTGCTTTCGGGCATCGTCTCCGGCGCCTCGCGCAAGCGAAGCGCGGCCGTTTCCGCCGTCCAGTTGACCAGCGGCGACGCCAGTGCTTCGAACGCTGAAGAAGTGGTCGTGATCTCTGCGCGCGATGATGCCGGGAAGAAGTGCGCGTGCAAATGCCACTCGGGATGCGGATGCCCATCCGTTGGGCTCTGATGAAAGCCTAGGGAGACCGGAGCCGCAAGCAGGTTTTCGTAGCGCGCCGCCAGCCGCTTGACCACGTCGGCCAGCGCCAGACGCTCTCCACCACTCAACTGCGAAAGCGCTCCCTGATGCTGGCGGCTGATGAGCAGCACCTCGTACGGCGTGGCCGCCCAGAACGGCACCAGCGCGGTAAAGTGGTCGTTCTCGCAGACGAAGCGCTCGCGGTACACCTGCTCGAGCGCCAGGTAGTCACACAGCAGGCAGGTGGAGCGGGCGCTCTGGTAGCCGGTGAGGGCCGCCTGCTCCCGCGCAGGAATCGCGGGCAATGTTGCCGTCGCCCAAACCCGGCCGTGGGGATGCCCTGCGACCGCGCCCCGCGCTTCGTCGTGGTCCTCGAAGATCTGCACGTACCGGCTGGACGGCGGTGCTCCCAGCGCTTCGTACTGTGCGGTCCACAGGTCGACCACCCGGCACAGTTCAGAAACGTCCATGCGAGCCAGCGACAGATCGTGCCGTGGCGTGTAAGCAATCGTCCGGCACGCGCCCGGCTCACTGCGGACGACGATGAGGTCGCCCTCGTCAATGCCAGCTTCCGCAGTGCGCGAGCTGAGAGGCGCAGGGCTTTCATCCAACGCCAGGGCGCCGTCGTAGTCGGGATTCCTGGCGCCTCCCGGGCCGGGATTGCCCGGGCAAAGCGCGCACCGGGGATCGTAGATGGACACGCGTTCCGCTTTTCGCGGAGGAAGGGCCGCTGCCGGCTGCGCAAGATGCGGCGCCACCAGCACCCACTCGCGCAGCAGCGGGTTATAGCGGCGATGTGAGTGGTCGGCAAACAGATGCAGGTCCAACGAGCGCTCTCCGGCAGTCGAGCAGTGATTCTATGCCGGGAAAGAATGGTGTGGAAGCGGGCGACCCGCCCGCGCTTGCGTAGCCCGGCCGCCCTCGGCCGGGCACTACGGGCCAGTGGCCCGCTTCCACACAAAAGAAAAAAAGAGGCAGGGTCACGAGACCCTGCCTCGGAGCGAGCGTCGAGGGAACCCTAGAAGACCAGGCGCAGCCCGAACTGGATGATGCGCGGCCCGCCGATGGTGTTGGTGATGGCGCCGAAATCGCCGCTGAGGACCTGGTTCTGGTTCGCGAAATCGAACGTCGAGTCCTGCAGGTCGCTGGTCGGCGGTGCGAAGTTGGTAACGTTGAAGAGATTGAAAAATTCCGCGCGCAGTTCCAGACGTGAGGATTCCGTCAGCTGCGTGGACTTGGAGATCGCGAAGTCCATACGCTTCTGAGAGTTGGCGCGGCAGGGGTTGCGGGGCAGATTGCCGAAGCCGCCCAGCGGAGAGGCCAAGGCGCTGGCCACGCGGTTCTGCGTGGCCTCGTCCGTGCCCAGAGCGCAGGCATCGGAGAGCGAGCCAACCAGGTTAGGCCGGCCAAAGGCCAGGCGATAGAGTCCGCCGGAACCTTCGTCCAGGCTGTTCAGCGCCGCTGCGTTCCGGGATTCTGGCTCGGAGCTGAAGATACTGTACGGCGCTCCCGACTGGGCCTGCAGGAAGCCGCTCAT
>JBOGLL010000144.1:0-6277 GCA_050746065.1 Terriglobales bacterium
AGGTAGCCCAGGGCGTCGAGCGTGCGGGCGCGTAGCGCACGCGCGCTCGTTAGCCCTGGGTCGGCCTGGTCTGAGTCAGCGCCCGACTGGCTCCGAGCGGAGCGAGGAAGCAAAGGAGGGCGCTACCGCGATCAATAGAACAGATACTTCCGCCACTTCTCATCCGAGCGCCCGATCAGGCGCATGATGTGGCGGCTGGTATGCAGATTGAACGCTCGCGGCTCGCGCAAGAGCTTCATCCCGGCCTCGGCGGGAAGCTGGTTCCCCTTGCGCCGGTTGCAGGGATGGCAGCAGGCCACCAGATTCTCCCACGAAGAGAGCCCGCCCCGGGAACGTGGCTCCACGTGGTCGAGCGTGAGGTCGCTCGAATGCAGCACTGCTCCGCAATACTGGCAGGCGTTGCGGTCGCGCAACAGGATGTTCTTGCGCGAAAGCGCCCGCGTCTGGTGCGGAATGCGCCGGTACTCCAGCAGCCGGATCACCGACGGCAGCCGCATGGTCAGGCTCATGGCGTGCAGATAGAAGCCGTCCTCTTCCTCGGTGCGGGCAATACCCTTCAGCACCAGCACAATGGCGCGCCGCGCCGCGCAGATGTTGATGGGTTCGTAGGACGCGTTCAGCACCAGCACCGGCGTGTGCAGCACCGAGTGCCCGTTGCCGTTCCCGCCCGAGGCAGACGGGTGCGCCGCCTGCTGGCGTGGGGCCGGGTCTCCGACCCGGCCCGCGACCTTCGCAGGATGACCCTGCACCGGCTTGGGCTTTCCCCCTGACATATGCTCACGCCTGCGAAACTTCCACTGCCTTCACTCGATCCGCGCCGATGATTGACGCCGTCTCACCCTTCATCACGCGAGCCACTGTCGCCACCACCACGCGCTCCGCACCGGCCCGGCGCAACACCTTGGCGCACTCGGAAACTGTAGTTCCAGTGGTGAAGACGTCGTCCACCAGCAGGACTTCCTTCCCTGCAATCTCCTCCGGCCTGGTCAGCTCAAACGCCCCGCGGATGTTCTCCCGCCGCTGGTGGCGGGTAAGGCCGGTCTGCGTATCGGTTGGGCGGTTCCGCCGCAACACCCCGGTCCGCAGGTGAAGGTCCGCCGCCGCGCTGCCGGAAATGCTGTCCAGCGCCGCGCGCGCGATCAACTCCGCCTGGTTGAATCCCCTTTGCCGCAGCCGGCTCGAGTGCAAGGGCACAGGAACCACCACCCTCAACCCGTTGCCGCTCTCTACCAGCAGTCGCGCCATCGCCTGTGCCAGCAGTCCGCCCAGCACCCTGGCCGCCGGGCGCACCTGTTCGTACTTTAGAAGATGAATCAGCCCGCGCAGGTTGCCGTCGTAGCTGCCGTAGGCTCGTGCCCGCGCGTAGGGTTGCTCAATTCGCCGGCACAATCCGCACCGCGTCTCCGCACCGCCCTCGTGTGGCGCGGCCGCCCCCGGCCGCGTCTCCTGGCCACCGTCTCCTTGCGCATGAATGCTGAACACCCGCTCCCCGCATACAACACACGTAGGCCCGGAAACCGGAGCAATGGCATTCAGGCAGTCGGAACAAACCGGCAGGCGGGAGATGCTTCGGAGAGGCGCGCCGCAGAGGCGGCAATCGCCTGGGAACAGCGTGGCAAACAGGCTCTCGCCGGCCCTGCCGGCGAGCAACGCCCATGTACTTCGCCCTTTCGAGTTCTTGACCCTGGCCCGAATTAGGTCGTTACTGCTGAAGACTATCCTCCCCCGGGGGCGACTACGCCGCCCGTTGCGCCAAACGGAGCCACCCCACCCGGTTACGGTTGAGTATACCCGCGCTCGGAAGCCCGGCGCAATGCGCGTTCCATCATGGGTGCACAGGTTGGCGGCAACCATGCGTGGGAGCGCAGCAGTTAAACTAGACCCGATGAGCCAGCCTTCCATTCCCCCGGATCTGCTCGAGCCCTACCTTCGGATCCAGGCGGTGAACGTTTTCGTACGCAATCAGGAGCGCAGCTTGCGCTTCTATCTGGACCAGCTTGGATTCCATCTCGCCTTTGATGCCCGCCTGCAATCCGGCCAGCGCTGGGTGGCGGTTGCTCCTCCCGACGGCACCGCAGTGCTCGCTCTCATCCAGCCTGATCCCGATTCTGAGGACTACAAGCGGATCGGTCAGCCTACGCCGGTTGTGTTCGTCACCGAAGATGTCGTGGCCACCTACAGTGAATGGCGCAGGCGCGGTGTTCGCTTTCGTCATACACCGCGGTTGCGGCGCGTGTCCTTCGAACGGCAGGCGCCGGCCGCGGAATCCGCCGGCCCAACCGGTCCGCCCGGTGAACAAGCATCCATCTGGGGCGGAGTCTTTACTCGCTTTGAGGATCTCGATCGCAACTCTTTTGCGCTGGTAGGCCTCGACGAGGTCAGCCGCGAGATCTAAGCACAACGCCGCGCTCTGGCCGGCAAGCTGGAATCCGAGCGCCGCGCGGCTCAGGAGCGCGAAATTGCCAAGCAGGTGCAGGCCCGGCTCTTCCCCCAAACCCTGCCACCCCTCAAGACTCTTGAGTACGCCGGCGTTTGCAGCCAAGCCCGCGAGGTGGGCGGCGACTACTACGATTTCCTTGACCTCGGCCGGGAACGTCTGGGGCTGGTGATCGGCGACATTTCCGGGAAGGGAATGGCTGCGGCTCTCCTGATGGCGAACCTGCAGGCGAATCTGCGCAGCCAGTGCGCCATCGCCCTGGAGGAGCCGCAACGGTTCCTGCGCTCCGTGAACCAGCTCTTTTACGAGAACACGGCCGACAGCGCTTACACCACCCTCTTCTTTGCCGAATATGACGACCAGGCACGGCGCCTGCGCTATACCAATTGCGGGCATCTCTCCGCCCTGCTTCTGCGCACGGACAACACCCTTGAACGGCTGGCCTCAACCTGCACCGTCCTTGGACTCTTCAAGGACTGGGACTGCGCCATCGGGGAATGCCAGCTTTTCCCCGGAGACACGCTCGCTCTCTACACCGACGGCATGACCGAATCCTTCGACCATGCCGGAGAAGAGTTCGGAGAGCAGCGTCTGATCGAGGCGCTCCGTCGGCATCGGGAACGGCCTCTACAGACCTTGCTGGCTTCCATGTTGGACGACGTCAGGGCCTTCAGCCATCAGGAACAGCACGATGACCTCACTCTCATCGTCGCCCGGTGCAAGGACTCAGCGCAGGAAACCCAGGCGCTGCTGGATCTAAGCTAATCGCGGCCCCACGTGGCATCCGAGCGGGATCGCGCAGAAACGCCCGTCACCACGAACTCCCCCATTTCCGGCCGAAGACGAACTCCCGCTGCGGCTTACGAGTTCTCGGCGCCAGATCGCGTTGCCTTAGCCGCTCAGGTATGCTGGCTGGGTCTCCCTGGTAACCGATTGCCAACGCCGTCCACGCTTCATATCCTTCAGGTATTCCATAGGTTTCGCGTGCCTTCTCGGGCAGGATTCCGATCATCTGGTGAACCACCAGGCCACGCGCCGCCGCCTCCATCACAAGATTGCCGGAGGCGAGACCAAGGTCGTGGACGGCAGCTCGATTTTCTTCGCCGTTGAGCGCAAACTGCAGGCTCACCACGCCGAGGGCGAGGACCGGTGCGAACTTCGCCCACGCCTGGTTTCCATCCACCAGGCACGCGAGCAACCGTTGAAACTCTTCCGGATCTTCCCTGGTCGCAACAATGTACCGCCATGGTTGTTCGTTGTAGGAAGAGGGCGCCCAGCGTGCCGCCTCAAACAGGGATCGCACATCGGCTTCCGCCACCGGTCGATCGGCGAAGGCGTAAGGGCTCCATCGCCGGGCAAGGATTTCCTGAATCGGGTGGTCCGTTACCGCTGTCTTATCAGCAATCAATGTCTTTCCAGCCATGATGCATTGCCTCCGTCGAGTAAATTGGGATTCATGAAAGCCGTTCCGAAAAAGGAGGCCTGAACGCGCTTGCCGCCCCTCCGGACGAAAGACCTGCACGGGTGGTTGGCAGCTCTTCCTCATTGGATGATGGGAGCAGCCAGTTTGGACCCTTCCCTCGTGTAAAATCCAAACCGCTCGCATTTACTCCAACCCTCCCGGAGGCCCTGTGGCCCAGGTTGCCGAAGCCAAGCCTGCTGAAACCACGTTTCAACCTTACGTTTCCGACAGCGACGCCCGGGCCGAGTTTTCCATTCGCGCTATTCTGCTGGGCGCCGCCTTTGGCATCCTCTTCGGGGCGGTCACTGTCTACGTTGGCCTGCGCGCCGGCCTGACGGTATCGGCCTCCATCCCCATCGCCGTGCTTTCCATCAGCATCCTGCGCGCCTTCGGCAAGTCCACCATCCTCGAAAACAACATCGTGCAGACCACTGGCTCGGCCGGCGAGTCCGTGGCCGCCGGCGTCATCTTCACCCTGCCGGCGCTCATCTTCCTGGGCTTTGACCTGGAGTACACCCGCATCTTCTTCCTCGCTTTGCTCGGCGGATGGCTGGGTGTGTTCTTCATGGTGCCGTTGCGCCGGCAACTCATCGTCAAGGAGCACGGCAATCTTCAGTATCCGGAAGGCACGGCCTGCGCCGACGTCCTCATTGCCGGAGACAAGGGTGGGTCCTTCGCCGGACGCGTGTTCACCGGCCTGGGCCTGGGCAGCCTCTACACCCTGTTCCAGAATGAGAACATCTTCGCCGCCTGGCCGGGCACTCCCGAGTATCAGCCCAAGTGGCTGCCCGGCTCCTCCATCAAAGCCGACGCTACCTCCGAATACATGGGCGTGGGCTACATCATCGGCACCAAGGTCGCGGGCGTGATCTTTGCCGGCGGCGTCATCTCCTGGCTGGTGATCATGCCCGCCATCATGTTCTTCGGAAGACTGGTTCCAACGCCGATTTATCCGGGAACCATTCCCATCGCGGAGATGGGCCCAACCCAATTGTGGATCACTTACATCCGTCCCATGGGCGCGGGAGCCGTCGCCGCCGCCGGGCTCATTACTCTTCTGAAGACCATGCCCACCATCATCGCCGCCATCACCGCCGGAGCCAAAGATCTGGGGAAGGGTGGCGGCACAGCCTCGGGCCGCCTCCGCACTGATGACGACCTGAGCCTGAAGCTGGCCCTGGGCGGCGCTGCCGTGCTGCTGGGCGGCATGTGGGTCTTCCTCACCTTCCGCCCCGTGCCCGGAGCCCAGACCGGCCTCTTCGCCAACTTGATTGCGGCGCTTTTCGTAATCGTCTTCGGGTTCCTGTTCGTCACCGTTTCTTCCCGCATCGTCGGACTGATCGGCAGCTCGGCCAACCCTATTTCGGGCATGACCATCGCCACCCTCATGGCCACTTCCGCCATGTTTCTGGTGATGGGCTGGACCGCCTCCGCCTACGCCGCGCTGGCGATCACCATCGGTGGCGTGGTTTGCATCGCCGCCGCCAATGCCGGCAACACTTCCCAGGATCTGAAGACCGGCTTCATCGTGGGCGCCACTCCCCGCAAGCAGCAGGTCTCGCTGCTGGTCGGCGTTCTGGCTTCTGTGTTCGTCATCGGCATCACGCTCATGGGCATGAACCGCGGCCTGGAAGAGTTCCGCGAATCGGTGAAGCCGGTGGACATCGCCGCGCTTCCGCCCGGCGTGAACGTGCAGTCCGAGTCGTTCGACCGCCCCGAGGTCCGGGTAATCAAAAAGCAGGGTGCAACCACGATTGACGGCCGCCGCTACAAGCTGCTGAACGCGCTCGGCTCGCCGCAGATCGCCGACGGCAAGTATCTTTACAACCCGGAGACCCAACAAATCGAAGCGCAGTGGATCCAGGGCATCGGCAGCGAACGCGCCGCTGCTCCCCAGGCTCGCCTCATGTCCACCGTCATTAACGGCATCCTCACTCAGAAGCTGCCTTGGGGGCTGGTCCTGCTGGGCGTCTTCCTGGTGATCGCCGTTGAGCTGCTGGGCATTCGTTCGCTGGCCTTTGCCGTGGGCTCGTATCTATCCATCGGCACCACTCTGGCCATTTTTACCGGAGGCGTGGTGCGTGCGCTGGTGGAGCGTAGCAGCGGAAAAACCGGCGAAGGCGGCGGACACGGCGAGAGCGAGGTCAGCCCCGGCTCACTGTACGCCAGCGGAATGATCGCTGCCGGCGGCGTCGTGGGACTGTTGGGCATCGCCCTGAAGCTGGCCGAAGCTCAGGAGTGGCTGCCCACGCGCATTCTGGCCGACAAGCGGCGCGTGGGCTTCCTCAATTTCGAGGGCCTCGGGATAACCGGCCTGCATAACGACTGGGTGTCGGTCCTGATGTTCGCGCTCCTTGCGGCCTCGCTCTTCTACTTCG
>JBOGLL010000145.1:0-7541 GCA_050746065.1 Terriglobales bacterium
GTGCCGTCCATCCTCAGGTCGCGTCAGCGGCCTTCTGCCGCACGTGCGGCAAGGCGCTGTGTGAGGAGTGTAAGCGCGACGTCCGCGGAGTGATCTACTGCGAAGATTGCATCGTCGCCGGCCTGCAGCACACGCTGCCGGTGGCGGCGCCGGCTTCCGGCTTCGTCGCCGCTGCGGCCCCGCCCGCTTCCGGGCCCAACCCCACCGTGGCCGGCATCCTGGCCGGATTCTTTCCCTTCGGCCTGGGCGCGGTCTACAACGGCGAATACGCCAAAGGACTGGCGCACATGGTGTTCTTTGCCGTGCTCATTGCGGTCGAGCACGGGGACAGCGCAGCGGCGAACATCTTCCATGGAATCACGATAGCCTTCTTCTACTTCTACCAGATCTTCGACGCCGTGCGATCTGCACGCGCCAAGCAGATGGGCCAACCGACGCCGGACCCACTCGGCGTTTACGGGGCTCTGGGGCTGGTCGGCGGAGCCAGCACTCCTGCTGCGAGCACGGCCGCGCCCTCCCAGGTGCCCATCGGAGCCGTGGTTCTCATCGGCCTGGGCGTTCTGTTCCTGTTGCGCAACATGGGACTTTTCCACTTCGGATCGATAAGCAAGTTGTGGCCGTTGATCCTGATCGTCATCGGCATCCGCATGTTCCAGAAACGCGGGTATTTTCATTCGTAAGGCTTTGGGGAGGCAGGTTTGATGCAAGAGTACAGGTACAACCCGGCATGCAGGTGCGCGCAGTGCCGGCGCTCCGGGCTAACCGGCCCGGTAATGATGGTGACGATCGGAACCCTGTTCCTCGTCGACAACTACACGCGGCTGAACTTCGGAGACCTTTGGCCCGTCATCCTGATAGTGATGGGCGGGCTCATGTTTCTAAGACCGTCAGGATCGCGCGCCGGCCACTTGAACCCCGGCGAACCATCTACGCCGGCAGCCCCAACGGCCCCGACTACTGGAAGTGAGAATCCCAGTTCGCAGGTGCACAATGTCTGAAGGCACGACGCCCCAAATGAATCCCGTTCCGCCGCAGCCGGCTCCGGCTGCGCCTCGCCGCTCGTTCGTCGGTCCCCTGGTATTGATTCTTGTGGGAGTAATTTTCCTGCTGGTGAACGCCGGCATGCTCAGCATGCGCACCTTCGGCTTGTGGTTCGCGAATTACTGGCCGGTGCTGCTCATCCTTTGGGGCCTGCACAAGCTCTGGGAATATAACCAGGCCAAGCAGGGCGGCTACGCCGCCCGCGGCATCGGTTTCGGCAGCGTATTCGCGATTTTCATGATCATCGTCATCGGCAGCATGGCCACGGGGCTCACCAGAGTCCCCTGGGACCGCATCGGCGATGAGATCCAGATGGACGGCGATGAATTCCCCTTCCCCTTCCCCTTCGGCCGCAAGTACCACTTCTCGGAAACCATGGAGCAAGCCTTTCCCGCGGGCGGCAGCCTGCGCGTGGCCTCCGATCGGGGTGACATCCAGGTAATGGCGAGCGCCGACGACAAACTTCACATCCTGGTCAACAAAGTGGTGACGGGAGAGTCGCAAGCGCGCGCCGAGAGCGATGCGGCTAACATGCGGCCCTCCATCTCGGTGGCCGACAATGTGGTCACCATCAATGCCAACACGCGCTCCGGGGCCATGAATCTGGAGATCCAGATCCCGCGCAAAGCGGCAGTGGACCTGATGACGCTGCGCGGGGACATCCGGGTGACGGGCCGTGACGGTGACGTGAAGGCCCACACCTCACGCGGCGACGTGGCGGTGGAAGACGTGACCGGCAACGCCGCCATCCACATGCGGCGGGGCGACCTGCGCGTGAACAAGATTACGGGTGATGCCAGCGCCGAAGGGCGCGGCGACGAGATCTTCATCTCCGACGTGGGTGGAAGCGCTTTGTTGCAGGGCGAGTACGGCGGTCCGGTGCATTTCTCCAATGTCGGCAAGGGCATGCAGTTCAAGTCCGCCCGCACCAACGTGGAGATCGGTAAACTCGAGGGCGAAATCACCTTCGAGGGCGACAACATGCACGCCAACCGGGCGCAAGGCCCGGTGAAGGTGCTGACCCGTTCCTATGACATCCGGCTGGAAGACGTGAGCGGCGACGTGCGCGTGGAGAACCAGAACGGCGAGATCAGCCTGCGGCCCGGGAAGCCCGGTAACATCGAGATCACCAGCCGCAAGGGGCCGGTGCAGGTGTGGCTGCCGTCGCAACCCGGCTTCGTTCTGGATGCCACGGCGGAACGCGGCGATATCGAAACCGACTTCAGCGAGCTGCGCGTGGAGCGCGAGGACCGGGATTCGAAGGCCAGCGGCCGCGTGGGCAGTGGCGGCCCTCACGTCCGCCTGACCACCGACCGGGCGTCCATCGAGATCCGCAAGGCGAATTGAGTGCGGAGTTCAGAGTACCGAGTGCAGAGTTCAGAGTTGAAAGCTCGATAGCTGAAGAGAATAGCGAAAAGGCAACGGGCGATCCCGCAAAGCGGGATCGCCCGTTTTCCTTGCAGATTGCTCGGGTGGAAACTCTTACTGGATCGTGACTTCAAAACGCATGGGCATGTCCACCGTGCCGAACTGGGTGACGCTCCTGCGGCGGATCACATTCAGCTTGGCTACCTTGCTGGCCTGGAAGCCGGGGTCGCCCGGGATGTCGGCTGGATCGGTGGTGAACAGCCAGGTGTCGGCGTCAATCCTCATCACCGCCAGCGAAGCATAGTCCAGTTCGTAGGTCACGTTGCCCACGTAGAACTCAAGGTCCGACTGCACCTGCGCGGTGGTGCCGATACCCATGTCGCGATAGCGTCCCCAGTAGTTGATGCCGAACAGGTCGGAGACAGCCAGGAAATCACCCGAGGGATGTGTGGCACCGATACCGGAGTTGATAAAGGGCGTAGAGGAGGTGTCGAACTGGTAGCGCAGCTTGCGGGTAGTGTTGTAGGTGACGATGTCCACGTCCTTGCCGCCTACACCGAAGTAAACTTGCACGTTGCCCACGCCGTGCGAGTAAATGGGGTTGCCGTCGTCCTGCACGCCGAAGACGGAGAAGTTGTCCAGATAGGTGGCGATCAGCTTGGTTGCCGAGCTCTTGGGAGCCGCAAAAGCCGCTATGGCCAGTGTGAAGGTCAGAGCGACTGCGAGCAGCAATACTGGGATCCTGCGCTTCATTTTCCTGGGTCTCCTTGGCACCCTTCCGGGCACAACATCCTACACCAATGGTCATGTACTAGTGGGTAACTTGTAAAGGTTCCGCCGGTGCCACCGGTCTAGCACGAAGGTGGGGGTCTTCTCCCGGGCCTGCCTCAAGGTTCGGGCAGGCCCGGAAGAACGGATGCTAGAACCGATAAGACAGCCCGGCCGCGAAGGCGTGGGAGCGATAGGCTCCGTCGGCGATGCCGGGTGAGGCTATGGTGGCAGTGGAGAAGAAGTTATAGGCGACGAAAGGGCGCCAACGGTGGAGCCGCAGGCTGAGTTCCGTGCCGAAGCTGCCCGTCAGGCCGAAATCGGCGGCGGGAGGATTCAGGGCGGTAAAGCCGGTGACCCGTTGCGGACCCAAGCTTCCATCCAGTTCCCAATGCACGCGGGTATGCGGGTCCCAGCTGACGTGTGCGGTGGCGGCGTAACGCTCATACCTGTGAGGAGTGAAGAAGCCGGCGGTGACAATCTGCTGCGCCATGGGCACCACTCCGTCATCGTCGAAGGCGAACAGTTCGGTGCGGAAGCCCACATCCACGGTCAGGCGATCATTCTGAACCAGGATGGGGCGCACCCAGAAGCTGCCGCCATTGCCTATGGCCTCGAAAGAGAAGCCGTCGGGGCTGTCGATGTTGTAGGTTGCGTGCCAATACTCGGCGCCGAAACGCACGCGGCGGCGCCAGAAGTAGGAAGCGGCCACCGTCTCGCGCCGATGTATCACATTGTCGTGGATGGCTGCGGGGGTATAGTCCGCCAAGCGGCGGCTGGCGATGACCTCCAGTCGAAAGTCACCGCGAGTAATAACGGGGTGGATCTCGTACAGGAAGTGCTGACGGCGGTTGGCCTGTGCGACTCCTCCACAGGGAAGAACCACAGGCGGGGCAAGGAGAGGCGATACGCAGCCGGTCCCGCCAGTTCCGCCACCGGCACCCAGCAGGAGACGCAGCCAGGGAGATGCCTTGAAGTTCGCGCGTGCCATGGTTTCCGTGGCGATTCCTTCGGATCCATAACGGGCCAGAGCCGGAGTACTCGTTCCGGTATCGGTGATCGTGTTGAAGATCTCCAAGCTGACGTCGGGATGAGGGAAGAACTCAATGCCGGCGGTGTAGCGGTGCGCGGTGTAGGTGGTGTCCGTGGTCGGGACTGGATCGTCGGAGGCGATTTCCCGGCTGTTTTCGAATCCGTAGCGCAGCCGCAGGATGGGACGCAAGTCCTCCCGGATGCTGGCGCGCAGCTTTTCCGTCTCTTGATTCTGGGGAGCATCCTTGAGCAGACCGAGGGCGCGGCCGTTGTGACCGCGTCCGCGTTCCACTGCCGCCAGCACGTAGCTGGTCTCGGGATGCTTGGGCTGCTGGGCAAGCAGCGGTCGAAGCTGAAGGGCTGCTTCGTCCAGCTTGCCGGACCAGAAGGTGGCCTGCGCCTTGCCCAGGCGGGCTTCAAAGTCGCTGGGGGCAAGCACCAGGGCCTGGTCGTAGGTTTCCACCGACTGATCGTAGTGACGCGACCACGCCTGCACGCGCGCCTTCTCGATCAGGATGTCCTTGTGCTTGGGCTCGCGAACCGCCTTGTCGGGAAGCAACAGGTCGAACTGGGCCAGGGCGTCGTCGTAGCGCTGCGCCCAGGAGAGCACACGCGCATACTCCAGACGCGCATCATTGATCGAAATCTGCTCCGGCTGGCCGGCGGCGCGCGTGGCTTCGGCATCCTTCAACACGCGCTCATACTCGGCGATGGAGTCGGCGAACTTCGTGTCCCAGGAGAGCACCCGCGCGCGCTCCTGCCGTGCCGCCTGGTTCCCCGGAGTGGTCTGCAGCAGCTCTTCGTACTGTACGGCGGCTTCGCCGTAATTCTTCGACCAGGAAAGCACGCGCGCGATCTGCAACTTGGCCTTCAGGTTCCTGGGATCACGTTCCAGTACGCGATGGTACTGGTGGACGGCGTCGACGTAGTTGCCCTGGGCGGCGGCGGCTTCGGCCTGCATCATCAGCGTCTCAACAAAGGTCTCTTCTTCGCTCTTCGCAGGCGGTGCAGGCGGTGCAGGCGTGGCCGCGACCTCCGCGGGCGCCTCGGGCTGAGCCGCTTCCGGTTCCGGTGCAGCCGGAGGCTCGGCCTGGGCTACGGCAGCCGGTTCCTTGGGGCGGGGCGGGGCCGGTGCCGGTCCCAAAGCGCGCAGGGCCGTGGCTACGTCGCGGTCGGAAGGATTGCGGCGCTGCGCCGTCTGGAACAGGTTGCGCGCATCGTTCTTGCGGCCCATCCACATCAGGGTGAAGGCCTTGCCCACGATGGCGTCGTAGGCCTGGGGATTACGGCTCAGGACCTTGTCGTAGAGTTGCAGCGCGGTGTCGAGGTTGTCCTGCCAGGAAAATACCTTGGCTACGCCCACTTGAGCGGCCACGTTGTCGGGTTCGGCCTGGAGCACGGCCTGATACTGACCCAAGGCTTCAGAAAAACGGCGCGCGTAACCCAGGTTGCGCGCGTATTCCAGGCGCACACGGCTGTCGGTGGGATGGCGCTCGAGGTAGGCAGAGAACACAGAGAACGATTCGTCCTGATTCCCGGCGCCGTAAAGCGCGTTGGCCAGGCCCAGAATGTGGTTGGCGGAGTTCGGATTGGCTTTCGCCAGGGTGCGGAAGTGCGGCACAGCCTCAGCCGGGCGGCCTCCCCAGGCCAGGGCTTGGGCCAGGCGCATGCGCGTATCGTCGGCGTCCGGACGCAGGCGGAGCGCGGCCTCCAGCCAGCGCGCAGCCTTGGCGAAGTCGGCAGGCGTGCCATCCATGTAGCACAGGCCGAGGTTGCGCGCGCGCACGTAGTCGCCCTCGATCTGGGCGCCGGCGGCGAGGGCGCGCTCATAGGCGGCGCGCGCCTGGTTGGTCTTGCCATCCAGCACGTAGCGGTCGGCCTGCTTCAGCAGCGCGTCGCTACTGCCCTGAGCTGCGGCGGGCAGCGCCGCTCCCAGAAGCAGCAGGAGCAGCACCGGCAACAGCCGGCTTGCGGGATTGTTCGAGAAACTCTTTTTGTATCGCATAGTACGCCTTCTTTAAGTAGGGTTCGGGAGCAACTTTCTCCCACTTTCTAAGCACGAAACGCTGGGGATGGTCGAGCTTGCCGTTCACGGCCGCTGGCAGGGAAGCGGCCACCGTCATCTGGCTCAAATCGGAGGACGCGCCCCGGGGACGCAGCGTGAACACCGTAAGATCCAGACCCGGGCTGGGCGCGGTCTTCACGCGCAGGGATTCTTCGATCCCGTTGAACACCTGGTAGCTGGAGGGATCGGTAACCAGCAGCTTGCCCCAGGGGAGGCGCACGGTGATGGACCGCTGACTCACGTCGGCGTTCCATTCGGCCAGGGAGTCGAAATCGGGAGCCGCAGGATTGGCACTGCCGTAACGCAGGATGCTGCGGCTGTAACGCTGTCCGCGGTAGACCGTGCCGTCGCGCCCGTAGCGCTGGCGGTTGGTCTCCACAATGAATTCGTCGAACGAGCCGCGCGCGTCACGGGTAACGCTGAGTCCGCGCCGGTAACCCAGTTCGGTTTCCGCGCCCACGCCCTTGCCCATGATGCGATACGGGTTGTAATTGTCGGCCACCAGCAGGCGTGCATAGCCGGGATCGCGCAGGTAGAGCAGGAAGTTGGCACCGCCGGTGAGCGTGAGGTTCCCGAAGGGCATCTGCTGAATGCCGGCGAGGGTGGGGGCGGTGTTGATGGCCACGGCGAAGGCCGCCTGGTCAAAGTCGGGTTTGCCGTCCGGACGCCGCCCCGGCCCGCGGCAGTCCAGACAATTCAGATTCAACCGCAGGTAGAGGTAGGCCTCGTCTTCGGCAACCTGTACGCTCTCCACCGTGGGCACGCCCTCGGGCGACGCGCCTGCGGATTGATAGATGCGCCGCTCCGGGCTCCACGCGGCTGCATCCCCGCCAAACAGTTTCCAACGGCTGGTGCGGAAGCCCACCAGGCCGTAGCGCTTCTCCGGGTCGAGCTCGTTCAGCCAGAGCGGGGTCCGTTCCAGGGGCTGTTCGAAGTCCACCGTCAGCCAGTTGTGCTTGTACCACTCGTCGATCAGCGCAAAGACCACGCCCCCGGCACACCCCGATTCCCGGATGCTGCGGGTAAAGCGGCCCAGCAATTCACCCTGCTGTTGTTCGCTGTGCCCACCGTGGTGCCAGCCGTAGGGATGGAAGTGGGAAATCCCAATGGAACTGGGAACGCCGTATTCGGAGATCACCAGTGGGTGCGGGATCTTCTCCCGCAGCTTTTTCAGGTAACCGAACATGGGATTCGGACCTTCGGAATCGCGGGCGTTCAGGTACTGCGGCTCCAGGATGAGGAAGTCCGGGTAGTACGGATACACGTG
>JBOGLL010000146.1:0-6071 GCA_050746065.1 Terriglobales bacterium
GCGCAGCCCAGACGCTGGCAGCCATGATCGAGGACGAGCCACGGCCGATTTCGGAATTGAACCCCAAGGCGCCACTGCCATTGCGCTGGATCGTGGAACGATGTCTGGCCAAGGATTCCGAAGAACGCTACGCCTCCACGCGCGACCTGGCACGCGATTTGGCCAGCGTTCGCGACCATCTTTCGGAGACTACGCTGCCGGAAGTAGTAGCCGCCCGGCCGGCAGGCCTGCGACCAAGGCACGTGGCCTGGCTGGCGTTGCTGGTGGCAGCGCTGGTGGCGGCGGGAACGGCAGGTTACCGCCTGGCGAGTCCGCAGGCATCCCGGCCGCTCTCCATGCGGGCGCTGACCTTTGCGGGCAGCGACCAGCAACCCAGCGTGTCGCCCGACGGGCGCACCGTGGCTTTCACCTCATGGCGCACCGGCGTGGCTCGCATCTGGCTGAAGCAACTCGAAGGCGGAGACGAAGTTCCCCTCACCTCCGGCCCCGACTCCTTGCCTCGGTTTTCCCCGGACGGGGCGGCGATTCTGTTCATCCGCCGTTCCGCCTCGGCACCGACGCTGGGGGGGCCACTTGCCCGATCCGGAGATCTTTATCGTATCGCCACGGTGGGAGGGGATCCCCGCAAGCTGTTGGAAGACGTGGCGGGGGCGGACTGGTCCCCCGATGGAGGACAAGCCGCGTTCGTCCGCAGCCGGGAAGTGGAGGGCGTGCTCATGAGCGAGATCGGCATTTTGGACGCAAACGGAGAGAAAGCCAGGACCTTGGCGGTGGTTCGGGGGCGGCAATTGATCATGCCCCGGTGGTCGCCGGACGGAAGGAACATCATCTTGAAAGATTTCCTCTTCGGCATCGGAGGCACGGCTTCCGAGCGCGGTTACACGTCGATCGGCGTGCAGGACGGCAAGGCAGGGAGGCTTCCGTCACCCATCGCTGGCGGCGATGTGTCTGCCCTGGTTTGGTCGGGCGCAAGGGGCGAGGCCCTTTATACCCAGGCGGAGAGTGCGGCTCGTGCCGGCGGAGCTTCCTGGGGCTCAACGCGAGTGGTACGCCTGGATCCTCCGACTGGGAAGGTCCAGGTCCTGTTTTCCATTCCTGTGGTGGCAGAAGATGTGGAGGTGCTGGATCGCGGCCGCCTGCTTTTCACAGCGCGTGCCACCCGGCAGAACCTGATCGAGTACCATCTCCGGTCCGGGACGCGCGAACGCTGGCTCACGCGCGGCTCCACCAGTGACCGCCAGCCCATCTTCTCGCCCGAACGCGAATGGATGGCCTTCACCTCCAATCGCACCGGGAATCTGGAGATTTGGGCAGTTTCGACCCGTACTGGCGTGCTGCGCCGGCTCACCGACCATGCTGCCGACGACTGGGACCCCGCCTTCATCCACGGCGGGAAGGGAATTCTCTGGAGCTCGAACCGCGGCGGCCACTTCGAAGTTTGGATCGCGGAGGCCGATGGCAGCCGCCCCCGCCAGGTGAGCCTGGACGGGGCCGACGCCGAGAATCCCACTGCCACCCCCGACGGACAGTGGATCGTCTATCAGTCGGGAAATCCCGAGAAGCGCGGCCTTTGGAAGATCCGGGCCAATGGCTCGGAAGCCAGGCACCTGGTTAAGGGGCAGACGGCATGGCCCGAAGTGTCTCCAGACGGCCATTTCGCCTTATATACGGCGCAAGACGGGGATCGCAGATTCGTGCGCGTGGTTCGCCTGGCTGACGGCCAGATGCTGCCGTTCAAGATTGCCGTCTTGGGTACGGGGACCGGCCGGGCACGCTGGATGCCGGATGGGCGCGCCATTGGCTACGTCGACGACGACGAGCAGGGACGATCCGGGATTTTCACGCAGGCCTTCGATCCTGCGCGCGAAACTTCGACGACCCGGCGGCCGTCGGCCGGCTTCAGCTTCGATCTTGTGACGGAATCGTTTGCCTTCTCGCCCGATGGCGCGAGAGTTGTAGTAGCCATGCTGGAATCCTCCAGCAACCTGTTGATTGCGGAAGGCGTGCCGGGTGTTGAGCCGGTAAGGCGGAAAAGGTAGGGCAGGGAGCGCCGGGCTTCCGGCAATCTCTACAGCAGGTTGCGCAATTCGCGCCGCAGAATCTTGCCCGAGGGATTGCGTGGAATGTTGGCGACGAAGCGTACTTCCCGCGGCTGCTTGTAGCCGGTGAGCCGTTCGGCCACGTGGCCGCAGAGCTGGGCCCCGGTCTGGGCTGAAGCGGCGTGACCCTCGCGCAGCACCACGAACGCGCAGGGGATTTCACCGGCAGCGGCGTCGGCTTTTCCCACGACGCCGCAGTCCCGCACCGCGGGATGCTCCAGCAGCACGGCCTCGACTTCTGCCGGCGCTACGGGGAATCCCTTGTACTTGATCATCTCTTTGCGACGGTCCACGATGAAATAGAAGCCATCGGCATCGCGCTTGGCCACATCTCCCGACCAGAACCAGCCATCGCGCAGCACTTCCTGAGTCGCTTCCGGCGATTTCCAGTAACCCAGCATGAACTGCGGCCCGCGCATGACGAGTTCGCCGGCTTCGCCGGGAGCGGCGTCAGTTCCGGCGTCGTTCAGCAGGCGGCAATCCGTAAGCGCCACGGCGTGCCCGATGGATTCCGGTCGATATAAGGACTCGTCCACGTAGCCCAGATGGGTCACCGGCGACGCCTCGGTCATCCCGTAGCCCTGACGTATGCGGATGCCGGTGAGCGACGTGAAGCGGCGCGGCAATTCCGCCGCCAGCGGAGCGGCGCCGCATTTGCCCGCGCGGACCCGGTGCGCTTTGGGAAACCGCCCCTGCTCGGCCGCCTGGCAGAGCAGGTTCATTACCGGCGGAACCATGGGCAGGAACGAAATGCTTTCCTGTTCGATCAGTCGGAGGGTCTGCTCGGCGTCGAAGCGGGGCATGAGGATGACGGTTCCGCCTACGGTCAGCACCGGGTTCAAGATCACGTTCAACCCGTAGATGTGATAGAGCGGCAAGAAACACAGCGCGGATTCGCCGGGGCGGAACGTGGCCTCCTCACCCGGCGCCAGCAACTGGAATACGTTGGTTACGAGGTTGGAGTGCGAGAGCATCACTCCCTTGGGCAACCCGGTGGTGCCGCTGGAGTAGGGAAGCGCGGCAACAGCCTGCTCCGGGGCCAGTTCCCCCCTGCTAAGGGTCACCGATGTCGGCGCCAGGAGCGTATCGAAACTCTCGGCGCCCGCCGCCTCACGGGTCACATAGACCCGCCGGAGGGCTGGCAGGCCTCCGAGATTGATGTCGCGAATCAGCGAGCCGTTGGTGATCAGCAGCGCGGCGCCGGAGTTTTCCAGTTGATACCGCACTTCACGTTCCCGGTAACTGGGATTGAGCGGAGTCGGGATAGCGCCCGCCAGCGTGGCTGCGTGGTAGGCCGCAGCGAACTCCCAGGAGTTGGCAAGATAGATGGCGATCACCTCTCCCGGCCGGACTCCCGCTGCCACGAATCCGCGCGCCAGCCGCTCCAGCAAGTCGCCGTACTCAGCGTAGGTGATGCGCCGCGCCGGGGACATGGAGGCGTCTACGATGGCCACGTCGGGCCCATGGCGACGGCACGCCTGAAGGATGAGGTCGTGCAGGAAGACGCCCGCGGGGTCGGCGTGAAGCTGGGTACGCGCCATGCGCGCTCATTGTAGCGCACCAAAATCGATCAGTGCCGTTACGCCGAGACACTGCAGAAGGAACGGAGAAAGCCGAGGCTCGAACGACGTTTTCAACAATCCTGTGCATAATGGTGTGGAAAATGCGCAGCGAGAGATTGCGAAATGCAGTCCTGACGCCCGCTTGCTCCGCTTTGCACACACCTGAGTGCGAACTGTGAAGACGCGTCGCGAAAAAAACAAGACGGCGAAGGTCCGTCTCGACAAACTTCTGGTCGAACGCGGACTCGCTGCCTCACGCGAGCGGGCGCAGGCACTCATCCTGGCCGGAAAGGTGCTGGTGAATGAGCAAAAAATGGTCAAAGCGGGCGCCGCCATTGCGGCAAACGCCTCGCTCCGCCTGCTGGGCGAAGATCTCAAGTACGTCAGCCGGGGCGGGCTAAAACTCGAGGCCGCACTCGATCACTGGAGTATCCATGTGCAAGATCGAGTCTGCCTCGACGTCGGCGCCTCTACCGGCGGCTTCACGGACTGCTTACTGCAACGCGGCGCCGCGCGCGTGATCGCCGTGGACACGGGCTACGGACAGATCGACTCTCGCCTGCGCTTCGACCCTCGCGTTCGCCTGCTGGAGCGCACCAATGCACGCTATCTGAAGAAAGAACAGCTTGCCGAGCCGGTGAGCCTCGTCGTCATGGACGTATCATTCATCTCTGCTACACTCGTGCTCCCGGCTGTGGTGGAAGCGGTCTTTGGAAGAAGCGCGCGCGAGGATGGTCGCGCCACGCAGGCTGCCTCGCGCCTGGAGTTGTTGGTGCTGGTGAAGCCGCAGTTCGAGGCCGGGCGCGAGCAGGTGGGCAAGGGCGGCATCGTGCGCGATGCGGCGGTGCAGGCGGAAGCGGTTGAGAAAGTTCGCCGCAAGCTGATGCAACTGGGCGCACGGAGCACCGACTCAATCGAGTCGCCGATCCTGGGAGCCGAAGGCAACCGCGAATTCCTGCTGTATGCAGTGTGGTAGCCACTCACTTGGAATCCATTGCCATCATCTCGAAGCCGTACCGCACGGGCGTGGAGCGCATAGCCTCTCAGCTCGTGGATTGGCTGCGCGCCCACAACTACCGCGTGATCGTGGACAAGGAAACCGCGCGCTACGCTCCCGGCGACGAAGAAGTGGATCGCGCCGACCTGGCTGCCAAGGCTCCATCGCTGGTGGTGGTGCTGGGCGGAGATGGCACGATGCTGGCGGCAGCGCGGGCAGTGGCGCGCACCGGCATCCCCATCCTGGGCGTGAACCTGGGCTCGCTGGGGTTCCTTACCGAAGTCCCTCTTCCTGACCTCTATCCCACGCTGGAGGCAGTCCACGAAAAGCGCTGCCGCATCGAGTCCCGGGCCATGGTCCACTGCTGCCTGCTGCGCCAGGAAAAGTGCGTTGCCGAGTACGACGCCCTGAACGACATCGTGGTGAGTAAGAGCGCGCTGGCCCGCATCGTGGACTTCGATGTGGAGATCGACAGCCAGTTCGTCTCCAACTACAAGGCCGACGGCTTGATCGTGGCCACGCCTACCGGGTCCACCGCATATTCCCTGGCCGCGGGTGGCCCGATCCTCGCGCCCGACGTCAACGCCTTCGTGGTTACTCCGGTATCGCCGCACGCGCTCACCAATCGTCCGCTGGTGGTGCGTGACACGGCAGAGATCGTGTTAATCGTCCGTACCACCCAGGAAGGGGCCTTCCTCAGTGTGGACGGGCAGGTAGGGATTCCGGTGCAGGACGGCGACCGCATCGTCTGTGCCAAGTCCAAGCACGAAGTGCGGCTGGTGCGTCTGGAAAATCGCACCTTCTTCGACGTGTTGCGCACGAAACTGAAGTGGGGAGAGAGGTAAGCCATCTGGTCATGTGGTCATCGGGTCACGTGGTCATCGGAAGGTGATTTATGAGCAGCAATACGAGCGCGAAGACAGAAGCTTAATAATGAATGACAGGCGAATAATAAAGAACCTGTTACTTGAAGTAATGGGTACCGTCGTCCTGGCTGGGCCAATGTATGCCCAGGCACCCGCCGCCGACCTGATCATCACCAACGCCAAAGTCTGGACCGTAGACAAGTCCCGGCCGGAAGCCGAGGCGGTCGCCATTCTGGGAGACCGAATCGTGGCGGTGGGCACTGCGGCGGAAGCGGACGCCTGGCGGGGCCCGAAAACCAACGTCGTGGACGCCCGTGGCCGTCGCGTAGTGCCGGGCTTCAACGATTCCCACGTCCACTTTTCTGCCGGAGGCCAGCAGCTCGACCGCATCAATCTGAAGGACGCCACGACGGCTGAAGAATTTGTGCGCCGCAGCGGCGAGGATGTGGCCCGCACACCCGCCGGCGAGTGGGTGCAGGGCGGCAACTGGGACCACGAGATGTGGACACCCGCCGAACTCCCCACCCGCCACATGCTCGACCCGGTC
>JBOGLL010000147.1:0-4159 GCA_050746065.1 Terriglobales bacterium
TCCGCTTCCCCAGTTGCGGCGCGCCACCGCCCACAGCGCCCAACCCGCCGTCGAATCTTTCGGCTACGGCAGCCTCCAGCAGTCAGATCAATCTGGCGTGGAGCGACAACTCCGACAACGAAGACGGCTTCCGCGTCGAGCGTTGCACGGGCAATGTCGCCTTCTGCGACGCCAATCCCGGCAACTTCAGCCAGATTGCGGAACTGCCCGCGAATTCCAATGCCTACAACGATTCCGGCCTGAGCGCATCCACCACGCTCAGCTACCGGGTGCGTGCCTTCAACGGAGTTGGCAATTCCGCATATTCCAACACCGACGACGCGACCACCGATGCGCCACCGCCCACAGCGCCCAGCCCGCCGTCGAATCTTTCGGCTGCGCCCGCCTCCAGCAGTCAGATCAATCTGGCGTGGAGCGACAACTCCGACAACGAAGGCGGTTTCCGCGTCGAGCGTTGCACGGGCAATGTCGCCTTCTGCGACGCCAATCCCGGCAACTTCAGCCAGATCACGGAGCTACCGGCGAATTCCAACACCTACAACGATTCCGGCCTGAGCGCATCCACCACGTTCAGCTACCGTGTGCGTGCCTTCAACGGAGTTGGCAATTCGCCATATTCCAATTCCGACGACGCGACCACCGATGCGCCACCTCCACCGCCACCCACAATCCCAAACCCGCCGAGCAGTCTGACTGCCACCGCCGGCAGTTCGGGGAACAGCCGCTTTGTGAACCTGGGCTGGGCGGACAACTCAGACAACGAGGCCAGCTTCATCGTCGAGCGCTGCCAGGTCAACAAGAATGGAGCGTGCAACTTCGCAGTCATCGCTACCCTCGCGGCCAACTCGGTCGCGCACACGGACAACGGCGTAAGCCGGCGCAAGACCTATCGCTATCGCGTGAAGGCGCGCAACGCGGTGGGCGATTCGGCGTACTCCAACACCGCGCAGGTGACGACGCCGTAGCCGCATCTGCACCGTGGGCTGCCCCACCCTTGCTGCTCCTGCTTTTTGGAGTGACAGGGTGGGAGGAGCTACCGTGTTATTTCTTCTGGGAATTCCCACCCATGGCCAGGCCGAATTCAGGCTTGCTGCGGGTGCCGGTGACCTTGATGGGGATCACAGCACCGGCTCCTTCCTTGGCAAAGAAGGGGTCGACCGCCTTCAGTAAGAACGATTTCACGCCCGTGGTGGTCTGCGAAAGCTTGGCCTGGAGTCGCAGCGTGCCGCGAAAGTCCAACTCTTCCTTGCGGAGGGCATACTGGCCATTCAGGTGCACGACAGCGCCGGCTACGCGAAAATGCAAATCGGAGAGATGCAGGATGCCATCTTGCAGCAGGAATCGCCCCCGGAGATTGAAAATCTCGCTGCCCGCATCGACATCCTTCGGCTTACCCTGACCGCGCCGGCTGAGGGTCTTGAGTTTCTCCTTCACTTCCGACCCGGTAAAGCCGGCCGAGGAGACGATGAACCTTCCCTTCAGCCCCAGGCGATCGACCACGTCTTGCTCTCCGGGAGGAAGCAAGAACTGGGTGCGGAAGCGGACAGCGCCAGTCAGCGGCGGTTCGCCTTTGACTGCCAGCGACAGCAAGTCTTCCAGCCGGCCGTTGCTTACAACCACATCCAGTGCCACAGTCCGACCACGCGCATTCGGGGTCTTCACGACGCCGCCGTTCGCTTGCAGGGTCGAGCGTCCCAACTGGGCGTCCACCGGTTGCAGGAGAGTTTCGCCATTGGTTCCATCAATCACAGCATGAAAGCGGGTGTGCAAGGGCAGAGTGTGACCGCTGATGGTCAGACCGAAATTGGGAGTGCTGGTTTCGCCGTCTGCTTCGATTCGTTCCAATACCCCCTGGTAACGGCCCTTGGAATTCAAGGTCCCGATCAGGCCACGGAACGTGCCCAGGTCGGCATTCTCGAACGTGTAGTCCCCGGAGACCGGAGTCAGGCCGGGATCGTCGCGCTGCCACGGCCCGAAATGCCCGGTGGTTTCGATCTCACCCTTCGGCTTGGGGTTGGTGAGGGTGGCATGAAAGGGAGCGGATCGCGAAAGGCCGGCCTGCTTCATCTCCAACTGGTGGATCAGGAAAATGAGAGGCAGTTTATCGGCCCGCTTCGGAAGAATGTGCAGTTCCACATCACTGGCATCGAACTCGTCCACCTCCACGGGATATGCGTCCCGCCGCGGTTGCGACCGCGGCTTCTCACCTTTCTGCTCGCCGCGAGGGATGCGAATCATCAAGCCTTCCACGCGGACCTTACGGACGCGGGCCGGAGTCTCCAGAAAGTCCATCACTCCGCTCTCGACGGAGAATGCCTTGATGGAAATCAGGGGAGGAACATCGGTGCGGCCTTTATGACGAAGGTTGAGGTCTTCGCCGGATAGTACCAGGCGCGGAAACAGGGAAATGGAGAACCGGCCGAATTCTACTTCACTGTCGTAGCGTTCACGCAGGATGCGTATGGCCCGCTCTTCGACGAGCGAAGGCAGGCGGGAGTACAGGGCGTAGAGGCCGGCCATACCCGCCAGCAGCAAGACGCCCATGAGTGCCCATTTCCGACGCATCGGGAAGCAAGCCAGGAGCGAAGCCGAGTCAAATCTACATCTTCCTGAGTCCCGGCGTGAGCGCCCAACGGCTCCCGTTCCTAAAGTCTTCTGTAACGTCTCTAAGGCCGCTGCTGGCGCAAGGTCGATATCGGCGAGACGCGCCCATCCTGATCCCGCTGGGTGTGACGCCGGCGGCTCAGCCGAAAGCCCTGGACGGCGAGGTATCCGGCAACCAGCACCGCGACCCAGCTCATCCACATGGGCATGACTCTGCCGTCCAGGACCGCCTCCCAGGCAAAGATGAGGCGGAGGACATGGAGCATGGCTATGAGCAGGAAGGCCGCTCCAGCCGCGAACGAAAACACGTGCTGACTCATCATGGCTCCCTCGCGACGCCCGGCGGCATGCCAGTTACCTGCCGAGTCCATCTCTAGGTTGGATATCAGTGTGCCGCAACAAGGTTGGCCAGGCGGCCCGCTATCAACAATTTGATTCAGAGGACGAGAGCGCTAGGGAATGGTTTCGTCGAGGACGGTCTTGCCGCCCTTCTCCACGGTGATGATCTTCTTCACCGGCTTGTGGCCGGAAAGGACGAGGGTGATCTCGTAGTTGCCGGGATTGAGGAAAAAGTCCACGGGCGTGGTCTTCTTCACCGGCTGGCCGTTCACCAGGACCTGCGCGCCTTTGGGATTGCTGCGCACCGTGACCCGGGCCGAGTCCTTGGGCGCGCCTCCGAACAGGCCTCCGATGCCGCCCGCGGTCTTGATGTCCTGCGTGCTGCCGCTGAGCTTCAGCGTGGGAGCGAACTGCGCCGCCTGGCCGGGGGCGAGGTCCATCGTGGACGTGGCGTCCAGATATCCCTGCTTGCGCACCAGGATGGTGTGCGACCCCTTGGCGACGATGAGTTGCGCCGGTGTAACCTTGCCTGTCGCCTGGCCATCCAGCAGAACCACCGCTTCCGGCGGATCGCTGCTGACCGAGATGGTGGCCGCGCGTTCTGCCAGTCCTACGGCCAGCGCGGTCTGCTTCCCGGAGACAACGTCCACGGTGCGGGTGGCGCTCATGCGTCCCGCCATGCTGAAAGTGACGGTGTGCTTGCCCGGATCGAGCGATGCCGTGTAAGGCGTGATCCAGTTCGACTCATGCTTGCCGTCAATCTGGATCTCTGCGCCCTGGGGCGAGGAGTCAATCTGCACCCGGCCGGGAACCAACGTCGGCTTCGGCGGCTCGGGCGGAGGCTGCTTTGCCTTCGCAGCTCGAGGCGAGCCCGAAGCGGCGCCAGGACTCGCAGGTGTGCCGGGCGAAGGTACGCCGGTCGGCGCCGGCTCACCTGGACTTGTGGCGGTGGTATCGGTAGTGGTCGTGCTGGGCGCGGTCGCCGGCGTGGCAGGGGTGGCCGCGGTCTCCGGCGTGGCCGGAGTCTGCCGCATCACCATCACGCCGATCACGATAATCGCCAGCAACAGCGCAATAGCTCCCGCCATGCCATAGATCAGCATTTTCGGCGGCCCGGCAGCGGCAGCCGGCGCTGCGGCTGGCAATTTGGCCGCCGCGGGCGGGCGCTCTGTCTTCGGAGCTGCAACGGAAGCGGCGGGTTGCGCCGGCGATGGAC
>JBOGLL010000148.1:0-9473 GCA_050746065.1 Terriglobales bacterium
GTCATCGTGACCCGCGGGCACAAAGACGACATGCGCGTGCTTCGTTGGGCGGTGGAACAGCCGGCGCGCTACATCGGCATGATCGGCTCCCAGCGCAAGGTGCTGGCCATCTACAAGGAGTTGGAGAAAGACGGCGTGGCGCGCGAGAAACTCGTACGCGTGCACGCTCCCATGGGGCTGGACATCGGCGCCATCACGCCGGAGGAGATCGCCGTCTCCATCGTGGCCGAGATGATCGGCGTGCGCCGTCATGCACAGCGCGAAGCAGCCTCCATGCGAGTTCCTCAAGAGAGGATCGCCCGCATCCTCAAGCCGTAGGTGGAACTTCTTCGCCGCTTTGCTTGCTCCTGCGATCCGACACCTGACACCTGCCCCCGGTTCTGTTATTTTTCTTCCATGTCCATCTCACCCAGTTTCTGCGGAGTGGTGCTGGCGGCGGGAGAATCGTCGCGCATGGGCCAGGAGAAGGCCCTGCTGAACTATCGCGGCGTCTCGCTGCTGGGCGGGGCGATCGAGTCGGTGCGCCCGTACACCGAGATGGTGATCGTGGTCGCAGGAAAGAACTTCGATGCGATCAGCCCAGTGGTCTACTCGGCGGGCGCGTTTCTGGTGGCCAACCCCGAGCCCGGGCGCGGACAGTTCAGTTCGCTGCAAGTTGGGTTGCGGGAGGTGCTGAACCGCGGCCGCGACGGCGCCATTGTGGTGCTGGTGGATCGCCCGGCGCCCGACCCTGAGACCGTGGGGCGCCTGCGTGAGGTGTTTCAGCAGAAGACTGCGGAGGGCATCTGGGCGGTGGTGCCGGAGTTCGCCGGACGACACGGACATCCCATTGTGATTGGGCGGGAAATGATGGAAGCCTTTTTGAGAGCGCCGGCGACTTCCAGCGCGTGCGACGTGAAGAATTCCCTGCCCGGGCGCGTCGCCTACGTTCCCGTGGATGACCCGCTGGTAGCGGTGAATATCAATACGCCCGAGGATTTCGCGCGGCTGTCGGCCGGCTAGTTTCTCCTCAAAGCCAACCACGATGGACACGAAGGTCACACGAAGGGTGATTTATCGCGGCGGTGCTGCTGCGGAGAGGCGCTTGAGCGCGGCATGAAGCGCGTCCATCACCAGATGGCTGGCGTGCATGGTTTCATTGGACAAGCCGCCGATGGCGGTGACCACGTCTTCGCGGCGCAGAGCGCGGACTTCCGCCAGAGTCTTGTTGCGAAGCCATTCCGTCAGCAGCGATCCGCAGGCGATCGAAGCCACACAGCCCCGCGTTCGGTAGCGAGCTTCGGCGATGCGGCCGTGGGCCAGCTTCAGCGTAAGCAGCATGATGTCGCCACAGGCAGGATTTTCCACCTCGACGCGGGCGTCGGCGTCCGGCACTTCCCCGACATTGCGGGGATGTTCGAAATGGTCGATGAGCTGAGAAGCGTACATCGTGAGGTTCCACCAGGAAGTATAATCGGCCGCAAATGGGCGCGAGCTACCTGGAATACGCCAAAGGTATCTTCCGGCCGAAACGGCTGGAGTCGGTGTTTCTGTTCGTGACTTCGGCGTGCAACTCCCTCTGCCGGACCTGCTTCTATTGGGACGAACTGAACTCCGGACGTGACCTTACCTTCGCCCAGCTTGAACGAGTGAGCCGGACCGCGCCGAAGTTCGACAAGCTCTGGCTTTCGGGCGGCGAACCCTTCCTGCGCAAGGAGCTGGCAGAGATCATCGAGCTGTTCTACTCGAACAACGGCGTGCGCCATGTGAACCTGCCCACCAATGGGCTGCTGCCTGCCAAGGTCGAAGCGGTGGTGGACCGCGTTCTCGGCCGCTGCCCTGATCTGACACTCGACCTGAACTTCTCGCTCGACGGTCTGGCCAATACGCACGACGCCATCCGCGGTGTCCCTAACAATTTTGAGAAGACCATGGCCACGATGGAAATGGCGGCTGCGAAGTGGAAAGGAGTGCGCCGGCTGCGGCGCAACGTAGTCAGTTGCGTGACCCGCGAGAACTACCGCGAGCTGGTGGCGCTGGGGCTCAAGCTGCTGGGCGAAACGGAGAGTGACGGGCACTACTTCGAGATCATCCGTGGCAACCCTATGGATCCAGACCTGAAGCGCATGGAACCGGCCGAACTGGGGACGCTCCATCGGCGACTGATGTGGATCCACGAACAGTACGCCGAGCGACTGTTCGCTGGGTTGCGTGCTCCCTTACGTTCCTTTGCCACAATGTATTACCTGGGGAACTTGAAGTTTCACTTCGATATCCATGAGCGCAACTACGAAAGCAACCGCCCCTGGCCCATGGCCTGCACGGCTGGCGAGACCACCATCGTGATCGACCACGATGGCACCTTTCGCTCCTGCGAACTGCGGGCCAAGCTGGGGCGTCTGGCGGAGTTCGATTTCAACCTCGGTGCTGCACTCGAGTCGGAGGCGATGAAGAAGGACGTCGGGGCCATCCCCGGCGACCAGTGCTGGTGCACGCACTCCTGCTGGATCCATTCCTCGCGCAAATTCAGCCCTCGTGTGATGCTCTTCCACATCCCCTGGGCCTACCTGAAGCACCGGTGGCAGCGCTTGCCGCAGATGGAGGCCGCCGAGATCGAGCGCTTTCGTGTGCTGGACGCGCCCACCGCGTGAACCGGCGATGAAGGTCGCAGTGACGGGAAGCTCGGGGCTGCTGGGCTCCGCGCTGGCTGATGGTTTTACTAAAGGGCACGAAGTTCTTCGACTCACGCGCGCGCTGGCCGATGTGTCGAAGGCCGAGCAGATACGCAAAGTTGTACGCAACTTCAGGCCTGATGTTGTGATTCACAGCGCGGCCCTGCGCGACCCGGACCAGTGCGAACTTCAGAAGGATTTTGCCAACGCAGTCAACGTCGAAGGCACGCGCAATGTAGTTCGAGCGGCCGACGAGGTGGGAGCTGCGGTGGCTTACATCTCTACCGACGCGGTGTTCAACGGTCAGAAGGCCTCGCCTTACACAGAAGAAGATCCTCCTGCCCCGGTTTCCTTTTATGCACGTACCAAGCTGCGGGGCGAAGAAATCACGCGGCAACAGAAGGAATCCTGGATCTTTCGCATGCCGGTACTCTTCGGGCCCGGACCGAACAGCAGCCTGGCGGCCGGATTGCGCGCCCTGCGGGAAGGCAGAGAGTACGCCGTGGCCTCGGACCAGGTAGGCTGCGTCTCGCACACGGAAGATGCTGCCGAAAAGATTCGGGAGGTAATCGAAGCGCGGGCGTTCGGCCTGTTTCACCTGGCCAACCCGGGAGCGGTGAGCAGGCTGGAGCTGGCGCGCCGCGCTGCGTCGCTTGCCGGGCTCGATCCGGAGCGCGTGATGGGCAGGACGATTGCGGAAATGAAGCGCCCCGGGCCACGGCCCAAGTACGTGGTCATGGAGCTGGCAGAGCTGCGGAATCGCGGCTTCGCGTTGCCGCGTCCGTGGGAAGAAGCCTTGAGCGACTACATCTTCTGGCTGAAGCGGGCGGAAGCGTGGACCTGACAACGGAGGCCGTGAACTCAGCCTTCAGTCCGCGACGAGTCGTTTGTCTCCAGCCCAGCGCCACGGTGACCATGGCGGGGCTGGGGCTGCTCGACCGAATCGTAGCGTGCACGAAGTATTGCGTGGACGTCTGCCCGGAAGCAGGCGGAGGCGGGCGTACCATCGTCGCCGATTCCTGGACGGCCAAAGCGCAGGAAATCCTCGCGGCGCGACCGGACCTGGTGATTGCTGCGGTCCCCTATCGGGTGGAAGCGGTCGCGGAGATCCTGAAGGCGGGAGTTCCCTTCCTCGGCATGGCGCCCAGGACGCTGGCCGATGTGTACGGAGACATGGCGCGCATCGCAGGCGTCATGCAGGTGCCGGACCGGGGGGCGCGGATGATCGTTGACATGCAGCGAGAAGTTGACGCCGTGAGAAAGGCCGTGGGCGGCCGCGCCACACTGCCGCGGGTCTTCTGCGAGGAATGGGGGAAGCCGATTATCCATTCGCAAGCGTGGGTGGCGGAACTGGTAGAGGCTGCGGGCGGAGAGTTCCTGGGTGATGCGGGGAAGCAGACCGATGCAGAGTCGGTGCGGCGTGCGGATCCGGACGTGATCGTGGCCGCCTGGTGTGGAGCCGGCGATCGTGTACCTCTTGAGAAAATAATCGTAGAGCGCGGGTGGCAGGAAACGAGCGCGGCCCGCGCGGGGCGCGTGTATTGCATCCCCGATGAATATCTGAATACACCGGCCACACCCCTGCTACTGGGCCTGAAGGCGCTGGCGTGGGCCATCCATCCGGCGATTTTTCCACAAGCGCCGCCACGGGTGCGCAAGATCGCTGTGGTCTAATGGATTCTGATGCCCGCCAAGCTCGTTGCCGCAGCCCTCATCGTGCGTGACGGCAAGCTGCTGGTCTGCCAGCGCACCAAATACCAGACCCTTCCCCTGAAGTGGGAGTTTCCCGGAGGAAAGATTGAGCCGGGGGAGCAGCCGAAGGAAGCCCTACGCCGCGAATTGGATGAAGAACTGGGAATCACTGCGAGCGTGGGCGAAGAGATTGCCCGCCGGCGCCACACGTACAGCAACGGGACCGCTATCGAGCTGCGGTTTTTCCTGGTGGAGCAGTACGAAGGAGAGCCCGAGAACCGCATCTTCCGCGACGTGCAGTGGGTGGAACGCAGCGCGCTTCCGGCCTACGACTTTCTGGAAGCCGACCTTGAACTGGTCAAGGATATCGCCGCCGGCAAGCTTCTGTAGCCCCGGCTTTCCCTTCTCTCACATCGTCCACAACATAGCCACGGTCAGCACCAACATAGCGACCGTGGTGATCCAGGCGACGGCGTTGTAGAGCCGGGAATTCACGTACTTGCCCATTAGTTCCCGGTTGTTCACCAGGCGCAGCATGAAGAACAGGATGAAGGGCAGCAGCACACCGTTGATCACCTGGGAGAGCACGGCCACGCGCAGAAGAGGAAATTCCGGCATCAGCACCACTCCGGCCGCCACCACGATGAGCGTGGTGTAGAGCCAGTAGAAGAACGGGGCCTCGCTGAATTTCTTGTCCAGTCCCGATTCAAACCCCAGACCTTCGCAGACGGTGTAGGAAGTGGAGAGCGGGATGATGCAGGAAGCGAACAGCGACGCATTGAACAAACCGGCGGCAAACAGAACGAAGGCGTAGCGTCCCGCCACCGGGCGCAGGGCCTGGGCGGCATCGGCCGCGTCGTGGATCTGCGTATAGCCCGCGGAGTGGAGGGCCGCGGCGCAAGCCACCACGATGAATCCGGCGACGATGGGCGCAAAGATCGAGCCCACGATCACATCGATGCGCAGCGCACGGAAATTGCGCATGGTCACGCCCTTCTCCACCACGGAGGCCTGCAGGTAGAACTGCATCCACGGGGCGATGGTGGCGCCGATCATGCCCGTGACCAGGAAGAGGTACGCCGGGTTGGCGATGGGCGTTTTGGAGGGCCGCGGAACCATACTGACCAGAGCCGTGAACCAGTCAGGCCGCGCGAGGACCCCGGCGGCGATGTAAGCAATGTAGAAGGTGGAGGCGATGAGAAAGACCTTCTCCATGCCCTTGTACGTCCCTTTCACGACTATCCACCAGACCACGGCGGCGCACAGCGGCACAGACCGGTACTTGGAGACGCCGAACAGTTCCAGGCTGGAGGCCACGCCGGCGAAGTTGGCCACGACGTTGCCGAAGTTGGTGACGACCAGGGCCAGCATCAGAACGAAAGTGATGCGCAGGCCGAACTCTTCGCGCACCAGGTCGCTGAGGCCCTTGCCGGTCACGGCGCCCATGCGGGCTCCCATTTCCTGCACCACGATCAGGGCAATCATCATGGGCACGATGGCCCACAGGAGGGAATAGCCGAACTGGGCTCCGGCGAAGGAGTAGGTGTAGATGCCGCCGGCATCATTGTCTACGTTGGAAGTGATGAAGCCCGGCCCGACGACGGAGATGAAGAGCAGGATCCGGGTTTTCCACAGCCTGAGCCATCGCATTGGGAGCCGTCGCCGTCCACGGGAGTGTCGGCGACAGGATAAACGCGGGCCGGAAATCAGGCCAGAGGGAAAATCAGCGTTGTTACAATGCTTTCATGTCGAAACGGCCTCGCTACACGGAAGACCACGCCCGGGCCGGGCTGAAGGCCAGCTTTCCGGACATCGAGACCTGGCCCAACCAGTTCCCCACGTATGAGATCGTGATTGACGTTCCGGAATTCACCTCGGTCTGCCCCAAGACCGGGCTGCCCGATTTCGGCGAACTCACCATCCGTTACATGCCGGCGCGCCGCTGTTTAGAGCTGAAATCGATGAAGGAATATCTGCTCGGCTACCGCAACCTGGGCATCTTCCAGGAAAACATCGTGAACCGAGTGCTGAAGGACGTGGTGCGCGCGGCGCGCCCGCGGTGGGCGGTGGTGAAGGGAGAGTTTCGCCCGCGCGGAGGAATCGGAACGGTGGTGGAGGCGCGGTGGCCGAGGAAGCAATAAGCAGTAAGCAATAAGGGGCTGCTGAATGCTGACGGCTGGCCACTGACCACTGACCGCTGTTGTATAGTCCCGACGCATGGCGGAAGTCCTGCCCACCTATATCCCGCCGCCCAAGAACGATCGGCGCACCATCTTCGGATGGTGCATGTACGACTGGGCGAACTCGGCCTACATCACCACCGCCATCACCCTGCTTCCCATCTACTTCGCCAACTTTATTGTGGGCGCCGACGGTGTAGTGCTGGGAGGAACGCGCTATGCCCCGGACGCGCTTTGGGGATTCCTGGTGGGCGCCACCGACTTTCTGGCTTTCATTTGCGCTCCGGTGCTGGGGGCAATCGCCGACTTCTCCGCGGCCAAGCGCCGCTTTCTGCTGTTCTTCGCCTATCTAGGTTCGCTGTTCACAGTACTGCTTTACTTCACGCATTCCGGCGACCTCCACCGCACGGTGTTCTTCTTTGCCATCGCGCAGCTCGGATACATCAATGCCAACGTGGTGTACGACGCCTTCCTGCCGCAGATCGCCAGCGAAGACAAGATGGACTGGGTTTCGGGCAAGGGCTACTCCTTCGGCTATGTGGGAGGCGGACTCCAGTTCGGACTGGCGCTGCTGCTGGTGAGCTTCCATGAGAAGCTGGGCCTGGAGCAGGAGGATGCCATCCGCATCGGCATCGTCAGCGCCGGCCTGTGGTGGGCGGGATTTACGCTCTTTACCGCGCGCTGCCTCAAGGAGCCTGCGGTGGCCACGGAGTTGCCGGAGCGTTACCGCGGCTGGCCGCGCATCCTGGCCTATCCCGCACTGGGAATCTCGCGCACCTGGCAGACCACGCTGCACGTGCGGCGCTTCCGCCACCTGGTGCTGTTTCTGGTCGCCTACATGCTCTACAACGACGGCATCCAGACGGTGATCGTGCTCGCAGCCTCGTATGGTTCGGTGGAGCTGAAGCTTCCCGCTTCGGCCTTGATGATCACCATCCTGATCATTCAGGCTGTGGCTACGGTGGGAGCGGTGGTGTTCAGCCGGCTCGCCCAGCGCTTCGGAACCAAGCGGACCATCATGCTCAGCCTGGTGTTGTGGTCGGGCGTGGTGATCTACGCCTACTTCATTCACACCAAGACGGAATTTTTTGTCCTGGGCATGGTGGTGGGGATCGTGCTGGGAGGGTCCCAGGCGCTCAGCCGTTCGTTCTACGGCTCCATGGTTCCGGAAGCGGCCAGCGCAGAGTTTTATGGGTTCTACACTGTGTTCTCGAAATTTTCCGCCATCTGGGGACCGGTGGTCTTTGGCGTGGTTCGTCAAGTCGCGGGTTCGTCGAGGCTGGCCATCATTTCTCTGGTGATATTTTTCGTTTTGGGTCTCATCTTGCTTGCTCTGGTGGACGAAACGAAAGCGCGCGAGGCCCGGGCTGCAGGAGCGTTCTAGTGATTGAAGACTGCAGATGGACGATTGATGATTGACCTACCCTGCCTCTCCGAGACGTCCGGCTGATGACAAGCCTTTTCTGGATTCCGGGGCTGATTCTGGCCGCCGTTTGGGTACATCGCGTGGTGGATGCGGCGCGCGGAGCGCCTTCGGTGGCTGACGTCAGTGCAGCCCCCTGGGATCGGAAAATGCCAGGCGAGTCAGCGCCTCTGGTGAGCGTTATTCTGGCAGGACGTGACGAGGAAGTGCACGTCGAGGCGGCCCTTTCGACGCTGCTTGCGCTCGATTATCCCAACTACGAAATCCTGTGCGTCAATGACCGCTCTTCCGACCGCACGGGCGGGATCATGGACCTGCTGGCGGCGCGTGACCCACGCCTGCGTGTTCTGCACATTGCTGAGTTGCCGAGTGGATGGCTGGGCAAGACGTATGCCCTATGGCGCGCTGCCCAGATGGCCCGTGGCGAGTGGTTGTTGTTCACCGATGCAGACATCAGCTTTCGCCCGGATGCCCTGCGGCGCGCCCTGGGCTACGCGCGGGAGACGGGCGCCGACCATCTGGTGTTGTTTCCCACCACCATCCTGCACTCGGTGGGCGAGGGCATGATGATCGCCTTCTTCCATTCGCTGTTTTTCTTCGGACACCGGCCCTGGAAGGTCGCCGACCCCAAGGCGCGCGACTTCATGGGAGTCGGCGCTTTCAACCTGGTGCGTCGCAGCACCTACGAGGCAGTAGGTACGCACCGGGCACTGCGCATGGATGTGCTCGACGACATGAAGTTGGGCAAGTTGATCAAGGGAAACGGCTTCGCCCAGCGCAACGTGATCGGTCAGGGATTGATCACGTTGCATTGGGCGCGGGGCGCGATGGGGATCGTTGGCAACCTGACCAAGAACATGTTCGCGCTCATGCTCTATCGCTGGCCGAGAACCTTGGGCGCGATCTTTCTCCTGTTGCTGCTGAACCTGGGACCCTTCGCCGGCCTGGCGCTGGCTCCGGGCTGGTCACGGATCGGATACGGTGTGGCGGTGGCCGCGATCGCGGTGCTCTATTCCGGCATCGCACGCCACTTGGGCATTTCGTGGCTGTACTTCCTGCTGCATCCAGTAGCGGGACTGCTGTTTACCTACACATTGTTGCGCTCAGCATTCCATGTAGTGCGGAACGGCGGCGTAGTGTGGCGGGGAACGCGGTATTCGCTGGAGGAACTGAAGAAGGGCTTGGTCTAGGGTTTCTCCACGTCTTCGCGCGTCTCCTGCTTATCGGGTGTGAGAGCGGTGGGCGGTGGGGCAGGTTTTCGTTCGCCCTCCTTCGCCCTCCGGTACTTACCGGCGCTGTGCCTGCCGCGTCGAGAGGCGTCGTAGGTGCGGGGTGGAGGCGGGAGTTTGGCGGATTCGCCGTCGAGTTGGCGGGCATGGCGCAGGATGATCTCCGGGCGCCCGTCGTAGAGACGGATCTTGCCGAAGACTTCGATGGTCTTGCCAGCCAGCATGCGGACATCGCCCACATTGCGCAGGTCTTTGGCGAACACCACGACGGTGAACGGGCATTTGCGGTAGTCGGCGC
>JBOGLL010000149.1:0-2861 GCA_050746065.1 Terriglobales bacterium
CAGCCTATCGCGTGATCGTGGACCGGTTGTCACACGAAGTGGCCTACTACCGCGGCTACCTGAAGCATGCTGTGCTCGAAGGCACGTACGTGATCAACAATCCCTTCTGGTGGACAGCGGACGACAAGTTCTTCAACTACTCCGTAGCACAGAAGCTGGGCGCGGCGGTCCCTAAGACGGTGCTGCTGCCGCAGAAGTCGTATCCGCACGACGTGGACATCAATTCTGAATCCCTGCGCAACCTGGAGTACCCCATCGACTGGGAGGGATTGCTGGACTACGTAGGGCGCCCGGCCATCCTCAAGCCGTTTTCCGGCGGCGGCTGGAAGCACGTCTATAAGGTCGACAACGTGAAGGAACTGCTAGAGGCTTACGACCAGACCGGCCCCTATTGCATGACGCTGCAGGAGTTCATTGACTTCGACCAGTACGTGCGCTGTTTTACCTTCGGCAAAATGGACATCCTGCCCGTGCACTACGATCCCAAGGCCCGGCAGTACGTGGTGAAGCACGACTATCTTTCTTCCGAGCTGGGCGCGCGTGTGGTGCGCGACGCCCAGACGCTGAACCAGGCCCTGGGCTATGAGATGAATACCGTAGAGTTCGCCATTAAGGACGGCGTGCCCTATGCGATTGATTTCCTCAATCCGGCGCCCGACTTCGAGCGCGATCGCATTACCGAGTTCTACTTCAAGGAAGTGGTGGAACGCATGGCGCGACTGGTGATCAACCGGGCGCTGTCGGGGGACGTGACGAATCCGTGGCCGCGCTGGGAAGAGATGCTGGGAGTGGGCAAGGCGGCGGGCGTGGTGGGGCAGGCGCGTCGCGCGGCCAGTTGATCTCGACTATGAGCACGCTGACCCACGCGGCCCAAGCCTGGCACGCACTGCTGCGCCCCGAGGAAGAGTTGGGCGCCGCTTTCTGCGACGATCTGGCGGCGCGCATGCGCGCGCAGCGACTCACCTTCGGCGACCGCGTCCATTGTCCCTTCCTGCGCCCGTTCTTCCTCGAGGAAGCCGATGAACAGCGCGTCCGCAAAGTGGTGGAAACCATCGCCGCCGTGGGCGAGCGCGTGGTGCAGGCGGCCCTCGAGTCTCCCGCGCTGCTGGCGCAGGCAGCACTGAGCGAGGCCGAAGACAGGCTGGTGCGCATCGAGCCCGGTTACAGGACGGCGCTCACGGCGTCACGCCTCGATTCATTTCTGTTGCCGGATTCATTGCAGTTCGCCGAGTACAACGCCGAATCGCCCGCGGGGTTGGGCTATGCCGAATCGCTGGCAGAGCTGTTCGCCGCGTTGCCGCTGATGTCTCGTTTCCAGCAGGAGTTTGCGGTGCGCGCCTACCCACTTTCGCAGTCCATCCTCGAGGCCCTGCTGGCCAGCTACCGCGAGTGGGGCGGGACGGCGTCGCCGCCGGTGATTGCCATCGTGGACTGGAGGGGAGTGCCCACCTGGACCGAATTCGAGCTGCTGCAAGCGCGTTTTGAGAAGCGCGGTGTGCCCACGGTGGTGGCAGATCCGCGTGACCTGGAGTTTGATGGCACAGCGCTGCGCGCCGGGGGGCGGAAGATCGACCTGGTGTACCGGCGCGTCCTGATCAACGACATCGTCTCGCGCGCTGCCGAATGCGACGCGCTGGTCCGGGCCTACACGGCCCGAGCCGTGTGTGTGGCCAACACGCTGCGCTGCAAGATCCCGCACAAGAAGTCGTTTTTCGCCATGCTCACTGACGATGCCAACCAGGCGCTGTTCACCAGTGAAGAGCGCGACCTGATCCGCCGCCATATTCCCTGGACACGTCTCCTGCGCGAAGGCCGCAGCACGTATTTCGGCGAGTCCGTGGACCTGGTTCAATACGTGCGCAAACGACGCAATGACCTGGTCATCAAGCCGAATGACGAATACGGCGGCACGGGCGTGAACCTGGGCTGGGAGATGGACCAGCGCGAGTGGGACGCCGCCATCCAAGCAGCCTTGGCCGAAGCCGCCGGTGCATGGGTGGTGCAGGAACGGATCGCCGTCCGCCGCGAAACGTTTCCGCAGTTCGAGCCGGGCGCCGGAGCCACGATGCGCGACGTGCTAGTGGACCTGGCGCCGTATATCTTCCGCGGAAAACTGTCGGGATTTCTCACGCGATTAAGCGCCACGGGACTGGCGAATGTGAGTTCCGGCGGCGGGCAAGTACCGTTGTTTGTAGTCAAATCCAGGTGAAACTTCCCCGGGGGTGTGGAATCTCAGCTTCCACAACAGATTGACCGGAGGAAGTAGAATGGTCGAAATGGACTTTGGTCCTGCTGAACCTGAACTGATGCCGGGCGCACGCAACGCCGTGGAAACCTGCCTTGCGGTGCGTCCGGGAGAACGGGTGGCGCTGATCGCCGATGAGCCCAGCCGCGCCGTTGCCGCCAGCCTGAGCAAGGCTCTCGCCGAGCGCGCAGCCCGCTGGACGGGCATGCTGCTCGAAGACTTCGGCGAGCGCCCTTTGCGCTCGGCGCCCGCCGAGATTCTCGAGGCGCTGGAAAGCACCGACGTCGGCGTCCTGTGCATGCAGCCGCAGGAAGGTGAACTGGCAGCACGCATGGGGATCGTGTCGGTGGTGGAACGCCGGCAGATCCGTTACGCGCACATGGTGGGGGTGACGCGCAGAATCATGCAGGAAGGCATGCGCACCGACTACAGACTGGTGGACCGCCTGAGCGACCGCCTGCGCGAGCGCATGCAAACCGCCAAGTCGCTGCGCGTGGTGAGCCCGGCCGGCACCGACTTCACCGCCGCTTTCGACCGCTCGCTCGACTGGGTGAAGACCAGCGGACTCATCAGTCCGCGGTACTGGTCGAATCTGCCCGCCGGCGAAGTGTTCACC
>JBOGLL010000150.1:0-3742 GCA_050746065.1 Terriglobales bacterium
CCTCCACAGTGTCGAGCGCGCGGAACGAGAACACGGCCTGGGCGGAATCGCCCGGCTCCACGTCCACCTTCACCGACGACGTGGCGGTCAGCGCGAACCATTTCTCCGGCCGCAGGCTGACCTCGACGGACTGCCGGCGGTTGAGATAATTGCGCAGGACCACGGGCAAAGCAATCTCATCGCCCTGCGTAAGCACTTTCGGCGGATCGTGCTCCACAAAGAAGGGCTGCAAGGCTGGGATCTCGAGTTCGGCGCCGCCCATTTCACCGGTGATCGTCGAAACCAATGCAGAAAGCTTCCAGGTAGTGATGTTGTCGGCGAGCTTGAACTTGAGCCGCGCCCGGCCGCGCGCATCTATCTCCAGCGAAGGTTGCCACACCAGGGTCTCCGGAAAATATTCCCGCAAGCGGGGCGTAAAGTGCTGTTCTGGCAGCGAGTAGCCGGGCGCCGGAGAGCCCCTGAAGCGGGCCCTGGCCGCCAGCGCGGAATCGGTTGTGTTGACCAGCGGTGGTGATGCGGAAACTTCGATGACTTCCCTTGAACCGCCCACTTGCATCACCAGGTTGACCTCCGTGCGCGCACCAGCCTGCACGGGAACATCCGCAATGGTGATGCCCATGAACCCGGCCACTTCGACTCGCAGCCGGTAGCGGCCGGGCGGAAGGGCCTTCACGATGTAATCGCCCTGGCTGTTGGCTTGGGCCTTCACCGGCACGCCCCCCTCTTCGTCCTGGACCTCGATCCTTGCGAAGGCAATGACCGCTCCGGCAGGGTCAAAAATTGTGCCCCAGATCTCTCCGGGCATTTCCTTGCCGGTGCGCGCGCTGGCAGCAGGCTGGGGAGTGAGCATGCTTCCTGAACCTAAGGCGATGGGCTGCGCAAAGCGGGCGACGTTGAAGTCATCGGGAGTCCCACGCTGGCCGTCGGCGCCCGGGCTGCTGATGAAAACATAATTGGCGTACGAGGCATGCGGCACGCCATAGGTGCGGAGGTTGGCGTCATAGCGCAGGGTCAATCCCTCGGCGCGCATTCTGGTCTCGAGAAGCCGCCGGAAGGTTGCGTAGTAGGGATTGCCCCACGGGTCTCGCAGGTCTTGCAGGCGGAAGCCCAGGGGGGCGAGCGTGGAATCCAGTTCAAGTTCGGATTCGGGGAAATGGCCCGTTGCCCGCTCCTGATCCAGCAGCACGCGCTCGATCTTCTTGCGAGCCTCGGAGAAATAATCCACCAGCGAGGTCCAAACGGGGAAGCCGCTTTCAGCAGGGCCTCCATCCGGCCCCGCGCTGCGGGCGTTGAGCGTGAACCATTGCTCCCGCACGCCGAATTCGAAGGCGTAGGGCCGGCCCCAGGGATCCCGCAGTGCATCGAAGTCGACGCCTGCACGTTGCAACTCGTCGCGAAGCGTCTTGCGATCGCGGACGAAGGCGCCGGATCGGGCGTGGGCCTCCTTCACGGCGCGATCGATGGCTTCGCCGATGGGACGGAAGTACTCCCACTCGTAAGAATCCGTAGCTACGTCGTCTTCGCTGCCGAACGTCTTGTCGGGTCCGGCAGAGATGGCCTGGACGCGGCGCGTCCGGTAGCTCACTCCGAATTCCAGCCGATAACGGGTGTTCCAGGGATCGAGCAGTGAGTCCAACTCGAGCGGCGACTTGACTTCCTTCAACAACCGCCGCATTTCCGGTTCGCTGCCAGGGAACAGTCCCTTTGCAGTCATCGCCAATAGGGCATTGCGGAGCCCCTGAAACTGGCTCTGGAACGTTTGTCGGAACAGTTCTTCGGTGGTGTGCGAATAACCGCCGTCCTCCACTTCCAGCCCCGGATAACCCGATGGTGAGCGCAACAGCACCTCGGCCGCCAGTTGCAGGTCGTCTGGAAAAGGCCCGGCCGGGCTGAGGGCGTCGAGGTCCCTGCGCGACAGATTGCCGAACTTCTCCGACGAATCCCTACTGGCCAGCGGACTCAGAAAGCCGGCGCTGAACCTCAGGTCCGTGCGCGCGCGCTCTTCGACGGCGCGATCCACAACCACGATCCCGACGGCGGCCGGAGTCCTGCGCCCTTCCGGTTCCTGAACCGCGATTTCCGCGGTAACCTCATCGCCGGGGCGGTTAGCTCCGGGGCGCAGCTTCACACTGACTTTCAGGTCCCGGGCCTGGGGATAAAGGACCGAGTGTGCGCCCATCGGCAGGTCGTAGCGTGACCCGCTAGAACCGTCCGGCGAATAGGCCACGAACGTAATCTCGCCCTGAAATCGGGCCTTGTAGGGGAAGGCGAGGAAGCCGCCGCCCTTGCGCAGACGGACGTTGCGGGCACCGATGAGCTTGCCATCCCGGCGCACTTCCACCGTTGCCCTCCTGACCTCCCGGCTGCCACGCAGACTCAGCAGAACGGGCTCCCCGGGCCGGTAGAGTGCCCGGTCGGCGGACAGCCACAGCCGCGGATGGTCGGAAAACCAAATGTCTTCCCCGTACTCGCCGCGGCGCCCTTGTTGGTCACGGGCGCGGACGATCAGCACAGAGTCGTCTTTTTTGCTTGTGCTGGGCAGGGCCAGGTTGATTTTCGCCAATCCGTAGGTATTGGTGCGGGCGTTGCGGAGGAGGAGTTCCGGTCCGAATCCGTCTTTCCCGACCCCGCGGCGCGCCTGGGTACTCACTTCCACATCACAAAGCGCCGGGGAACCGTCAGCGTAAAACGTGGAAACGTAGATCGTGGCCTCTCCGCCAGGACGGAATCCTCCATTTTCGATGAGATAGACGTGGATCGGCTCATGACTCACGCGTAACGAGAAGCGAGTTGGTTCGGTACGCGCGGTACTGGCGTCGGTGACGTAGGCCACGTACTCGGCGTCCAGGAACCGGCTCCGGCTGTCGGGATCGAGCCGTGCGTGCGCGTCTTCCAGGTCCACCTTGGCGACGTACACGCCCTGACTGTCGAGTTCGCCGGTGTAGACCGCAGCCTCCTTAACGATGTATTTCTGCTGGCGATAGTCCCACTCACGTTCCTCTTCGCGGACCACCCGCACAGCTCCCTTCTTCACCGGCCGGCCGAACAGATAACCGGCGCGGATTTCGACCTCCGCGTTCTCTCCGGGCAGGTAATACGGTCGGTTGGGAGAGGCGCTCACGGAAAAGTTGGGGAGATCGTAGCGGCTCACGCGAACCGAGGTCTGCCCCTGCGAGTCATGATCGTCGTCGCCGAGATCCGCACGCAGCCGGTAGTCACCCAGCCGGAGGTTGTCGGCAAGGTTCCAGTCCACGGCCGCGATGCCGAAGCGGTTGGTTGTGGCGCGTTCGACCAGGACGTCCGTGTACTCGGGATCGGAAACGCGGAACGTGATCTCCTTGCCTTCGAGTGCCTTCCCATCGACACCGAACACCAGAACGCGCCCGTGGACGACCTGGCCGGGCTGGTACATGGGTTTGTCGGTCTGTACGAGTATGCGGGCGTCACGCCTCAGCCTGAACTCGGCCGTAGCATGCCGTTCCACGGGGCCGCGGCGCGCGGTGATCTTTACGTCGGCTTCAACGGTCTCCTCGCCGTCCTCATCAGCAGTGGGGACCGGAGCGGGAAGCTCAAGCGTGGCGTGTCCATCCGCACCGGTGACCGCCTGGAACCTGGCCGCACTTGCCGAATCTGAATCTTCAATCGCTTCGACTTCCACGCCTCGGACCGGGGCGCGCGTCACCGGGTTGAGGGCCAGCACCGACAGGCGGCGTTGGTCGCCGGGAAACAGGAAGCGCGACCA
>JBOGLL010000151.1:0-7839 GCA_050746065.1 Terriglobales bacterium
TCATTGCGCCGGGCCACGTCGGCTACGACATCAAAGGCGACACTTGGATCGGGCCCTTCGAGCCAACGAATACACCCATGCAAAAAGTCGAGGAACTTGCCGGTTACATGACCCGCTCCGGCATGAACACGCAGGCCATGGCCGACGCCCGCGGCGCCCAGTGGACCAAGCTCATTTTCAATGCCGGCACCAATCCGGTAGGCGCGCTCACCGGCCTGCATCATGGCGCCGCGGCCTTCTTTACGCCAACGGGTGAGCTGTTCGAGGCGCTGATCGACGAAGGCCTGGCCGTAGCCCGCGCCCTGGGCATCGAGCTGCATAACGATCCCAAGGCGCTGGTGCTCAAGGCCGCCAACGCGCCCGGAAAGCACAAGGCCTCCATGTTGCAGGACGCCGAGGCCCATCGCCAGACGGAGGTGGACTTCATGAACGGTGCCATTGTGGAATGGGGTAAGAAGACCGGCGTGCCTACGCCTCTGAACCGAGCGGTGTGGGCGCTGGTCAAGGGCATGGAGCACTCATGGACAAGTCCCTAGCGAGCGTTTGCGGCAGCAAGATTGGTAATTGGTAATTTGTGATTTGTAATTCGCCACTGGCGGCCGCCTCCTGCGCCAATTGACCAATCACCAAATCACAAATTACAAATTACCAATTACAAATCCCATGCCTCCTTTCAAGATCTCCGTCCTCCAACTCTCCATGGAGCCGCTCGACGAAACCGTGCGCATGGCCAAGGCCTGTGAGCAGGCCGGCTTCGACGCCTTCTGGCTGGCGGAAGCCTATCCCTGGTGGCGCAAGCATTCGTATGAAGCGCGCTCCTCTACTGCCATCACCGCCATCATCGCCCGCGAGACGAAGAAAATCGCCGTGGGCTGGGGCATCATCTCGCCCTACACTCGCCATCCCGTGCAGATCGCCATGGAAGCCCGCGTGTTGCAGGACGCCGCCGGAGACGGACGCTTCCTTTTGGGTCTGGGCGCATCCAAGATCTTCATGAAGGAGATCGGTGAAGGCGAAAAGGGAAAGGATGCCGGCCCGGCCACGGTGATGCGCGAATCGCTGGAGATCATCCGCGCCATGCTCGAGGGCGGCGAAGTGCGCTACGAAGGCAAAGTGTTTTCCGCGCATGCGCCTGCGCTCAAGAGCGACGCCCATGTGTCCCGCGCGCGCGTCCCCATGTACTTCGCCGGCACCGGTCCGGTGCTGCAGAAGATGGCGGGCTCGCATACCGACGGCCTGCTCACGGCGTCCATCACCACTCCGGAGTTCGTGCGTTACTCACGCAAGAACATGGAGGAAGGAGCACGCAAAGCGGGTAAGGACCCATCGTTGCTGGAACTGGGCTCAGTGATCGTGGGATCCATCGCGCGTGATTCCAAACGGGGCAAAGAAGGCGCGCGCGAAATGGCTGCTATGTACCTGGCGAACAAAGTCCAGAACATTCGCGGCACGGCTGACATCCTGCTGCAAAGCGCCGGCCTCACCTTCGAGGAGATTCAGCCCATCGCCGACGCCATGGACAAGGGCGGGCGCAAGGCCGCCGCCCGCGCCGTAACCGACGACGTGCTGCGCAAGACCTGCGCCATCGCCGGCACTCCCGACGAATGCATCGCGCGCATCGAGGAGTACCGTGCCGCCGGTTGCACTCACATCATGCTGGAGATCTGGGGCGACAACCGCGAAGAGCAGGCCCGGCTGTTCGGGGAGGCTGTCCTGCCACACTTCCGATGAGGGCCTGTTTCGCCCCGGCCTGGAGACGATTCGCAAGAGAAAATAAGATCTTCATCCCAATTCACGCCGGTTCGTCCCATCTCGTAGTACGCTGCCACTCCTCTGGAGGGTACATGCCTCGCCCAACTTTTTGGACGGTACTGCTGGCTGCACTCCTTTCCGCCGCTGCCTCGCAGGAAAAACCTGTGGAAGCGCCAGCACCCCCGAAGAAGATCATGATTCCTGACACCTACACCAATCTCCAAGTCCTTCCCAAAGACATCAAGAAGTCCGACCTGCTCCCGGTGATGAAGTCGTTCTCGATGACCATGGACGTACGCTGCTCGCACTGCCATGCCGTCACGGATGATCTCTCGAGCGGCAACTTCGCCTCTGATGAGAAGCCCACCAAGCTGGCGGCGCGCAAGATGCTTGTGGCCATCTTGGAGGTGCAGAAGAAGTATCCAGCGGTTCCGGCAGCTCAGAAATGAAAACCGCAGAGGACGCGGAGGACGCAGAGGGCAGTACTGGTGCCTAGCGCACGACGCTGGCGACAATCTCCCTGAACTCCGCATCGGTCACCAGGCCGCGCTTCTCGATGCCGCGCTGCTTCACCGCGCTGAGCACGGCGGCGCGCTTGTTCTCGGGAACCGTCAGGCCCAGTTCTTTCGCCTTGATGTCAATGTTGTCGAGCCCGCTCTTCTTTCCCAATACCACGCTGCGCGGCGCCGCGACGAGTTCGGCTGAGAACGGTTCTATGGCTTCCGGAATGTGGAATTGGCTGGCAACGGCGCCCGATTCGCGGGTGAACAGGTTCTCCCCCACGAGCGGTTTCCAGGCGTCTACCTGGTAGCCAGCGGCTTCGCGCACCAGCTTCGAGACCTCGCGCACCTTGCTGAGGTTGAGCTCGACGGGAACGCCGTACAGGCACTGGAGGGCCAGCGCGATTTCGCTGATGTCGGCGTTGCCCGCGCGTTCGCCCATGCCGTTGATGGTGCCCTGGATCCAGGTGGCCCCTGCGCGTACTGCCGCGACGGCGCAGGCCGTGGCCATGCCGAAATCGTTGTGTCCGTGGAAGTGGACCGGCACGTTCTTGCCCACCCAGCCGCAGACCTCGCGCACCAGAAACTCGACGGCCTCGGGCCCACAGGCGCCGATGGTGTCTACCACGACGACTTCCTTCGCACCCGCCTCCAGCACGGAGAGGTAGACGCGCTTCAGGAAGTCCATCTCCGAGCGCGTGGCGTCCACGCAGAAGAAAGCAACGGTCACACCGGCTGCGCAGGCATGCCGCACAGCTTCCACGGCGCGCCGCACGGCTTCGTCCTTACTGATGCCATAGGCGGAAAGCTTGATGTCGCTGGTGGGGGTCTCGATGATGGTGAAGCGGGCGCCCAGTCTTACGACTTCGTCCACATCCGCCTTCACGGCGCGGGCGAAGCCCCAGATCTCGGCCTTCAGGCCCTCGTTGACGATGAGGCGCAGTGCTTCGGCATCGTCGGCGGAGACGCGGGGGAAGCCGGCTTCGATGCGGCCCACTCCAAGTTCGTCCAGCTTGCGGGCGATGGCCAGTTTTTGCTCCGGCGTGAGTACGACTCCCACCGTCTGCTCGCCGTCGCGCAGAGTGGTGTCGTAGAAGCGCACCGGCCCACGGCCGGCGAAAGCGGCGCGCGAGCGGGCGTTCAAATCGCTCACCCAGACCTTGCCATCGGATGATCGGGTCATCGAGCCATCGGGTGATTGCGCCATATCGGGCTGAAAACCTGAAACCTCAAACCTCTGTGTCTCTGTGACTAGGAAGCCTTCGCGGGCGGCGCCTTTCCGTATGCCTCTTCCCACGAGATCACTTTGTTCCTGAGCACGCCGATTTTTTCAATCTCGCACTCCATCACGTCGCCGGGTTTGAGATACCAGGCCTTGGGATCGCCGGAGAACGCGGCCACGCCCGAGACCGTACCCGTCGAAACCACGTCGCCGGCGCTGTAGCCCATGGCGGAGTAATGGGAAAGGATCTGCGGGATGGTCACGCTCATCTTGCTGGAATGCGACCGCTGCCGCGGTTCACCGTTCACGCGCAGCTCCATCGCGAGATTCTGCGGATCGGGGATTTCGTCTGCTGTCACGATGTACGGCCCCAGCGGGCAAAACGTGTCAATGCCTTTGCAGAAACTGAACACACCCGACTTCATCTCCCGGCGCTGGATGTCGCGCGCGGTCACGTCGTTGAAAATCACGTAGCCGCCGATGTAGTCCCTGGCCTCTGCCGCTGTGAAGTGCTTGCCCGACTTTTTCAGCACCACCGCCAGTTCCAGTTCGTAGTCGAGTTCCTCCGTCAAGTGCTGAGGATAGATCACCGGCTCGTCCGGACCGATGATGGCGTCGACGTTCTGGAAGAACACGATCCACGGCATCACCGGATGCGAGAAGCCGGCTTTCTGTGCTTCTTCATGATGCTCGCGGAAGTTGCCAGCGGTGTGGAAGAACTTGCGCGGGATGATGGGCGCGCGCCAGCGCACGTCCCCCCGGGCGTGCACCACCTTTTCGCCATCCGGGCTCTTTACGTCGCCTTTGAGCTTCAGAACGTGGTCCAGGCCTTTTCTCGCGGCCTCCAGACTGCGGTCGCCGCCCTCGAATAAGGCCCGCATGTTGGGAGGCACCAGGGCCGCTGCTTTGGCCGCGAAATCCTTGTCGCCCTCCGAGTCGCGCAGATAGAGGGCATAGGCGGCATTCAGGTCTACGATGCGGTCGCCTTCCACCAGCGCACCGATCCGGCTGCGCGGGGCGGCATCTTCGAATGTGAGCATTCGCATGAACTCTTCCGTCGAGAAGTTTAGTGATTCGCCGCTGTTGTTGTCCAACGCGCTCGCCCACTCGCCGGCAGCAGCGGCCGCGGCGCCGCGCTTTTCAAATCGCCAATCGGCAATCATCAATCTACAATCGTCCATCCTTGTGAGGCGTTTCCTCCATCCCGCGCTGCTTGTGGGTGTCGCCGCGGCGCTCCTCCTGCCGGTGTGGACCGTGCGCCATCCTCCCCTGGTGGACTATCCCAACCATCTGGCCCGCGCTTTCATTCTGGCGCATCCGGAAGATGCAACCCTGGGGCGCTATTACGCTGCCGACTGGAGCCCGAACCCTTACCTGCTGATGGACCTTGCGCTGGTTGCTTTGCAGGGCGTGATGCCGGTGGAGATCGCCGGCCGCGTCCTGCTCAGCGTTGCGCTGCTGGCGCTGCCGCTGTGCGTGTGGTTCTTTCTGAAACAGGTGAGCCCGGGTCACGATTTCGTGGCGCTGTGGTCGCTGCTGCTGTGCCAGAACTTTTTCTTCCTCACTGGACTGGTGAACCTGCAACTCGGCATCGCTCTCTGCTTCCTGGTACTGGGACTGTGGTTACGCTGGCTGGAGCGCATCACGCTGGGCGTGTGGGTATTGCTGGCCTTCCTCGCTACCCTGCTCTACTTCACGCACCTGATGGGATTCGCTGTAGCCGCACTCATCGCTACGCTGCTGACGCTGCGTACACGCCGTCCCCGTTTTGTCCTCTACACCACCTGGTCACTGTTCCTTCCCGGTGCGCTGATGCTGATTTACTCCCGCGCTGGTTCCGGTGGCCCGGACATTGTGTTCCGTAGCCTGGCCTCGAAGCCGCTGGTGCCGCTGATCGCCATCGAGAGTTATTCGCAACCGCTCGACTATGCCACCTTTGCAGCCGTGGCCGTGGCCATCGTGGCCGCGCGCTGGCGCAATCCCGAGTTTCGCTGGAACCCGCAGTGGCTGGAGGTGTGCTTGCTGCTCTACTTGCTGTACTGGATCCTGCCTTTCGGGGTGTCCACCGCTACCTACGTTCATCTCCGGCTGGTGCCGTTCTACTGGGTGGCAGGGCTGGCGGCGGCGCGCATCGGGCGCCGCGCCTGGATGCTGGCGCCGGTCGCCCTTCTGCTGTTTGCCGTGCGCACCGCCGATATGGTCCGCAACTTCAACGCGCGCCAGCCGGAACTCGATTCGTTCACGCGCTCCTTCCAGGTTACGACGCAAGGCGCTCGTGTCCTGCCGCTGGTGGAGTGGAAAGGAGAGCGCAAGCAGGTGGAGCTGCATTACTCGCACTTCTGGGCGCATGGTGTGATCGAGAAGCGCTGGTTCACGCCCTATCTGTTCCACGATCCCGGTGTACACCCGCTGCGCATCGTGCACGCGGCGTACGCACCTGCTGTCCGCGAGTATCTGCCCACGGTCTACCGCCAGCCGCCCGACTGGATTCGCATCCAGCAGGACTACGACTTCATCTGGGCGTACAACGTGCCGGCATTCCGCACGGAGCTTTCGCGGATCAGCGCTCTGGTGTTCGAAGAAGGTGACCTTCGCGTGTATCGTGTGTCTCCCCGCTCTCCGCCGTCGGCTGGCGACCCGCTCCCGCTGCGGGGTGAGAAATGAGGCGGCGAATTTGGAGAGGCCTGCCGGTTTCGCCGACCGCAGAGGCCCCGGCCGCGGGCGCCAGGGCGGTGTCCCGCCCCGCTTGCTTGCTTCTGCTGGTGCTTGGTGCGAGCCTGCTGGCGCCGGTTTGGGTGGTCCGCTTTGTGCCCGTCGTCGATTTCCCTAATCATCTGGCGCGTGCCTTCGTTCTCGCCCACCTGAATGACCCAGCCTATCGCTTCAGCGAGTTCTATGCGGCGGACTGGCATGCGTCTCCCTACCTGGCCTTGGACGTCATTCTGGTCGGGTTGCAGCGCGCGCTCACGGTGGAGACTGCCGGCCGGCTTGTTCTCAGTCTCAGCCTTCTCGCGCTGCCTCTTGCGGTGTGGTTTTTTCTCCGTCAGGCCAACCCCGGACAAGACCATCTGGGTTTCTGGTCGCTGCTGATCGTCTACAACCACTTCCTCCTGACCGGGATGATCAACATGCAGTTGAGCGTGGCCCTGTGTTTTTGCATTCTCGGAGTCTGGCTGCGCTTTCTCGCCCACCCCGGGCCCTGGCGGTGGTTGCTGCTGTTGCTGGCGGTGACCGGGCTCTATGGCACCCATCTCCTGGGTTTCGCCGTGACGGCCTTGGCGGTAGGCATTGTCTCATTGCGTACGCGCCTCAGCGGGCGCCAGAGGATATTCTCGGCGCTCCTGTTTCTCCCAGGCTTCGTGCTGTTCTCGTTTTGGCGTGCCTCGACCCCGGAGAGCGCGCTGCTGGCGTTTCCCAGCTTCCGTGCCCGGCTGGCCGCTCCTTTCCTTTTGCTGGAGAACTACCTTCCAGCCCTCGACTTGGCCTCGGCCCTGGTGCTGCTAGGTTGCGTGTTCCTGGCCTGCTGGAGGAATCCGGAGTTTCGCTGGAACCACCGCTGGCTGGACGTTTGTGTTGCCCTGGCTACGCTCTTCCTGACGCTGCCGGTGATCTACGGCCGGGCAACTTTTGTGTATCAGCGGCTCGCGCCATTCCTTTTTCTGGCTGCATTGGCGGCGATCCACGTGGGGCGACGCGCGCGATGGCTGGCTCCTGTCGCTGTGCTGCTGTTCATCGTCCGCATGGCAGCCCTGAGCCTGGCCTTTGCCTCGCAGCAGCCGCTGCTCGCCTCACTCGACCGATCCATCGACTTCTGTTCCCCACACGCCCGGGTGTTGCCGCTGGTCGCCTGGAAGGGCGACAGCCAAGCGCACAAGAACTACTCCCAGTTCTGGGCCTACGGCGTGATTCACAAGGGATGGTACTCTCCCTATATCTTTCACGACCCCGGAGTCCATCCCCTGCGCCTGCGGTATCAGCCTTACTATCCCAGCGCGCCGTTCAACCTCCCCACGGTCTACCGCGAAGCCCCCAACTGGGGGCTCATCCAGCGAGACTACGACTTCGTTTGGGCCTTTAACGTGCCAGCGTTCCACAGCGAGCTTTCGAGGATCGGCGTCCCGGTCTTCGAGGAAGGCGACCTGCGCGTCTACCAGATGGTGCGGCCGCCTTTCGCTGCACCGTAGCGGCGCAAGGGGCCGCGGCCGCCGGCGCCTGCGCTCGATGCGAGCGCGTGCGCAAGGTGCGGAGAGTCCCGTCTCTGCCGCGTGGCGATCCGGCAGCGAAAAAAACACTTCCCTGAATACCCATGGATGCGGGAGAATCGGGCAGCTTGAGCTCTCCGACTCCGGCCGCAGCTTCCTCCTC
>JBOGLL010000152.1:0-7862 GCA_050746065.1 Terriglobales bacterium
TTTGCTTTGGATTCCAGCGGACGTTCACAGGAGCGACTCCGGGCATGCGGGCCATGATGGTGCGGGTGGTGGCGGAAGCGTGGACGCGCAGCGCAACCGTCTCGCCCCGGCGCACGCGCTCGCGGGCCAGCTTCACGCGCACCACCGGCGGCTGCGATGCGATGACGAAGCTCTTCGACTCGCGATACACGTTGCCGTTGCGGTCACGCAGCATCAGACGGACGCGGTAGGCGCCATCGGCCATCTCGCGGGGCGCGAGGAAGCGCGTCTGCCAGATGTCTTCGCCGGGCAGGTAGCGCAGCTTCTTCATCAGACCGAAGGGAAACAGCGCGACCACGGAGACGATGGCGGGGTCGGTGCGCACTCGCAGCACCGGATCGCCCGGGCGGATCACGCGCGGCCGCAGAAGCGCGCGCGGCACGGCGAGAAACGACGTATAGGGCGTGACGAACTTGTATTTGCGCGCCAGGCGGATGATCTCATCCACGGTGGCACGGTCTTCGCCTTCACGTTCGATCTTTTCCAGCAGCGCGTCCACGCGGGCGCGGGCCCAGGTGCGCGGCAGATGGGGATGCTCGAGGTCCTTTGCCGGAAGCGCAGCAGTGGCACGCAATTCCACAAGCGCACCGTCGCGCACGCCGGTGACGGTGAATGACGCCTGCGGCGCCGGGTTGCGGTATTGCCCGATCCAGGCTGCGATGGAACCGGGGAAGGTGGTTTCTTCGAGTCGATAGATGAGGTCGAAGTTGGATTCGGGAGCTGCCGTGGCGTGAAGCTGCTCCACCGGGGTACGTCCTATCTTGGAGAGGAAAGCATTGAGCTTGAACTCGATGGGTTCCGTGGAGCGCACCCACTCGATCACGCCCTGGTTGCGGGCCAGCATGCGCAGCAGGGGCATGTTGGCGTCGTCGCCGACGGCAAAGACGTAGGTGTGCGGGCGGGCGGCCTCGGGCGCCTCGCTCCACTTCTTCGCAAACCCGTCGGCGAGCCGGCCGTTGTGCACCGGGCCGCGCGTTGCGCCGCCGTCGGTGAGCAGGACGACGTAGCACTCGCCTACGGTTTGCGCAGCCTGGGCCAGTCCAGTTTCGAGAGCTGCTTGCATGTTGGTTCCACCGCGCAGGGTGCTGCTGCGCACGAATGCCAGCGCGCGATCCACGGCGGGGCGGTCGGCGGTCACGGGGGCCGGTGAGAAGCTGGAGACTTCTGTGTTGAACAGGAGCAGGTTGAAGCGATCGCTGGTGCGCAGTCCGCGCAGCAGGGTTTCCAGCGCCTGGAAACTGCGTTCGAGCTTCTCCCACTGCATGGAGAGGGAAGTATCGAACAGGGCGATGACGGTTCGCGGACGCCCGCCGCCGTTGCCGTTCTTCGCCCCGGTCCCCAGCAGCGCCGAAGCCTGAAAGAACCCGGGCTCGTGTCCTTTGGCGTCGGGAGTAGTTGTGTCGGGCGCGGGCGTGCCCAGGTCGGGATTGCGATAGGTAAGGACCTCGAGTGTATCCGTACGGGCCGGGTCAAGGTCGTAGCGAACAGCGAAATCTTCGGTCAGGTTGACGCCGCTTCCCTCGAATGTGCCGCGAACCAGATTCGACGTTTGCTCGGAAATCTTCATGGCGTAGACCGAGCCGATCTGCTGGAACTTCTTGATGGCGTGTGCAGATTGCAGTTCGAAGTTGATGCTGAGCTTGCCGGCGGTGAGAGCGTGGTAGGCGTCCGGCCGCAGCGGGACGGCGAAGAACGAGGCCAGGTTCTCCACCGGAACGCTCTCGTGGTATTCGATCTCCATGCGCTTGGTGCCGAAGCCGGGAATGGGAACGATGCGCGCGCTGAAGACGGAGGTGCGGCGCGCCTCGGCGGCGCCGCGCTCGCCGACTTGCAGCAGGCCGGGATCGATCTCCTGCCGCTTCAGGTTGTCGTAGATCTCCTCGGCGCGCTTGCGCTCCAGGATGACGCCGGGCAGGCGGACCACCCCATCCCACACGGCGAAGTCAGAGACCGTGGCGCGACCGGGCAGGGCGAAGATGTAGGTGCCCTCCAGGTTGCCACTGCGGTGGCTGGCAAAGATCTGGCGCACGGAGACGCGGGCCACACCGTTGTCGATGCGGATGGTGATTTCCATTTCCTCGAGCGAGAGGATCTGCGGGTCGGGCTGCTGGGCGTCGCCGGGCAGGAGGACGCCGGCGTCGGCAAGGGCGGGCAGCGGCGCCAGCAGGCCGAGGAACAGGATGAGAAGGCGCTTCACCGAATCGTCTCCTCAGGAACGCGGACCAGCCCGTTATCGGTGCCTATATATAGATAGCCATCGCGCGCCGCCAGGGCGGTGACGTTGAGCGACGGCAGCCCAGCGTCCCACGTCGTCCAGCGCCCGCTCTCGCGACTGAAAACGTAGAGCCCGCGGCTTAGTGTCCCAACATAGACGCGATCCCCGCGGTGCAGCATGGCGTTGGGATTGACCTCGAAGGCGGCGGTGGCGTCGGGGAAGGCGTGCCATTGTCCGGCGTCATCGAGGCGCAGGATACCGGCGCCGTACGTGCCGACGAACCAATCATCGCCCACGGGCAGCACGCCGGTAATCCAGTTGTGACGCAGGCCGGAGTTGGCGGTGGTATAGCTGGCGCGCACCAAACCGTCTTCGACGACCGAGAGCCCGCCCAGCGTGCCCACCAGGAAGCGCGGACCGGAGGCGGCGAGCGCGTAGGCATGGTTGTTCACCAGTCCGTGGAAGGCGTACAGGCTGCGCATGCCGCCGGAGTCAACGAAGGTCACGCCGGCGGGCGTGGCAATGGCCATGCCGCCGGGGTAAAGCGCGACGTCGGTAACGTGGTCGGCGATCAAGCCCTGAGCGCGGCCGAGCACCTGCTGCCGGCGTCCGGAAGCGTCGAACAAGACCAAGCCGTTGGCGGTGGCCACGGCGGAGAGATTGCGCTCCAGGTCGTAAACGATTCGGTTAACGCAGAAGACATGGTCGTCTTCGATAGGCGTGGCCGTAGATCGCGCAGGATCGGCGGCATTGAGTGTGACGATGTCGAGCCCGCGGTCGAAGTAGCCCACCCAGAGTTGGCCCGCCGGGTCGAACGACAGGGCGGCGATGTTCGAGTCGGCGAGCAAGGCTGAATCCGCAGCGAGCACGCGGCGCCAGCCGGCGTGGCGCGGGTCGAGTGCATAGAGACCGTCAGGTGCGAGGGCGTAAAGCGCGCCGTCCATCTCCAGCAAACGGCGAACCTCACCCGCCAGCGATGGCCCCTGTTGAGGCAGAGTTCGGGGCCGTCGCTCGCCCAGGGGAATGCTGACCGTGCCTTCTTCCATGGTGCCGACAACCAGGGAATCCTTGTGCACCTGAAGGGTGCGGGCGAAGAATCCGGAGGCCAGCTTGCGATGGAACTTTCCGCCGCGAAACTCGGCCACGCCCAGGGCTGTGCCGGCATAAGTGGAGTCGTCGGAGACGGCGAGCGAAAGGATTTGCGGGTCGGGAAGTCCTTCGGCTTCAGAGAACGTATCCAAGCGGCCCGCGTGCCAGTGCAGGACGCCGCGGTCGCGGGTGCCCACCCAGAGACTGGATTCGTCGCCGGCCAGGGCCGTCACCGGAATCCCGGCGAGGCTGGGATGAAGCGGCGCCAGTTTTTTTCCGTCGTATGCAAGTACGCCCTTCTCTTCCGTTCCCAGCAGAATGTGTCCGCTGGGCAGCGGCAGGACCGCAGAGAGCTTGCGATAAGCGGGCTGGTCAGGACGAATCTGGCGGAAGCGGCGTCCGTCGAAGGCCAGCAGGCCCTCGCCGGAGGTGGCGATGAGCACTTCAGGCTGGCCGGAGTCGGCCGGGACGCCGACGGCCAGGCTGACCAGCGGGGCCGCGGGGAGCTCCAGTCCGACACGGTAACGAGCCTGTGGCCTTCCGTCGGCGTCGTAGACGAACAGTCCCGCCGGGCTGCAGAGGTAGAGGCTGCCGACAAACTGGGCAGCGTCGGTAAAGGCTGCGGGCGCGCCAATCCACTCCACGCCTGGAGGCGGAGTGCGGTCGAGCCGGGCCACGGTGAAGCTGACGCGCGATTCCTGAGCGATGCTCTCCGCTGACTCGCGCACCGCACGTCCGGCCTGCCAGTACACCAATCCGGCGCTACCGACGGCCACCACGGCCGCCGCCAGCAGGCCCTTGCTCCACCACCTGTTCACGGACGTACCCCTGAGAGCGAGCGACTATACAACGGGAGGCCGGGTGAAGGAAGCGACGCGCGGTCGGTCCGCCTTTCTCGGCATCGTCGAAGTGCTGCTTGTGAACGCAACAGATTCGAGAGCGCAAGAGAAAGTTGCACGGTTGCGCGCGAGCGCAAGAATAATTTTCGAAAATCGCGATCAGGTAACGTCCGAGGCTGTCCGAATGGACAACGGCGTTACGGCGACAGCAAATGGCAATTGACGATTGGCATTTGGGGAAAGGCAATGGGGAAGCTGAATCGGCGAAGGGGCGTTTGCCAGGGAACGTCTGGGTCCTTGTCCAGAAATGACGCGCGGGGGACGGCCCGGGCGACAGCCCAGACTCGTCGGGGCGCTACGGTTGACCGGCCCGGCCCCGCAGCGCGGGGCGGCCGGGCTACATGGGGAGTCGCCCGCTTCCCACACGCGGAGTTGTACAATTCCTCCAAGGCGGGAACTGACCAGCGACGTGATTCCCTGCGACCCTGGCTGGATCCGCGCGTCTAAAGCCCATAACCCATGACCCGATTGCATACGGCTTTCGCACTCAGCGGTCTGTTCCTGGCGATGCTGCTGGGCGGATGTTCCAAGCAGCAGGCGGCGCCTCCGCCGCCGGCCGCGCCGGTTTCGGTAGCCAAAGTCGAACAGAAGGCGGTGCCGCTGGAACTGCGGGTGATCGGAGCGGTGGAGGCCTATTCCACGGTGGACGTAAAGGCACAGGTGGATGGTCAACTGACCGAAGTCCACTTCACCGAAGGGCAGGACGTTCGCAAGGGACAGTTGCTGTTCACCATCGATCGCCAGCCCTTTGAAGCCGACCTAAGGCGGGCCGAAGCCAGCCTGGCGCGCAATCAGGCGGAGGCCCAGAACGCCCAGATGCAGGCCGCGCGCTACACACGCCTGGTCGGGGAGGGCGTGGTGGCCAAGGAGCAGTACGAGGATGTGATGACCAAGGCCGAGGCCCTGGAAGCAGCAGTCCGGGCTGACAAGGCGGCGGTGGAGAACGCCAAGGTCCGCTTGGCCTACACCAGCATCCACTCTCCGATCGACGGTCGCACCGGCAGTCTGCGTGTACACCGCGGCAACATCGTCAAGGCCAATGACGAAAAAAGTACACTGGTTGTGATCAACCAGCTCACGCCCATCTATTCGAGCTTCGCACTGCCCGAACAGGACCTCTCCGAAGTCCGCCGTTACATGGGGGCGGGCAAACTGAAGGTGGAAGCCACCATCCCACGGGACGCTGGCCCGCCGGCAGAGGGGTTGGTGACCTTTGTGGACAACGCCGTGGACCGCAACACCGGCACCATCCGCCTGAAAGCGACGTTTCCCAACAACGACCGGCGGCTGTGGCCGGGACAATTCGTCAACGTAGTGCTGACGCTGGCGGAGCAGAAGGACGCCCTGGTGGTGCCGTCGGATGCGGTGCAGACCGGGCAGCAGGGACTGTTCGTTTGGGTGGTGAAGCCGGACCTGACGGTGGAATCGCGTCCGGTGACGGTGGCGCGCACGCGCCAGAATGAGTCCGTGATCGCGCAGGGTGTCTCCGCCGGCGACACCGTGGTCACCGACGGGCACCTGCGCCTGATGCCCGGCGGGCGGGTGCAGATCAAAAACCCCAGCAACGGCGGGGGCGGGAAGTAGCGCATGAACGTTTCCGAACTCTTCATCCGGCGACCGGTCACCACCACGCTGGTGATGCTGGCGTTCCTGCTGTTCGGAATCATGGGCTACCGGGTGCTGCCGGTAAGCGACCTGCCCAACGTGGATTTCCCCACCATCGTGGTGAACGCAAGTCTGCCGGGTGCGAGCCCGGAGACCATGGCATCGGCGGTGGCCACCCCGCTGGAGCGGCAGTTCACCACTATCGCCGGGCTGGATTCGATGAACTCCACCAGCGCCCAGGGCGGCTCCACCATCACCTTGCAGTTCAATCTGAGCCGAGACATTGACGCCGCTGCCCAGGACGTGCAGGCCGCCATCGCCAAGACGTCGGCGCAGCTTCCCCCGGACATGCCCACGCCGCCTTCCTATCAGAAGGTGAATCCCGCGGACCAGCCCATCCTTTATCTGGCGCTGCACTCACCCACGCTGCCGCTCTCCACGGTGGATGAATACGCGCAGACGTTTGTGGCGCAGCGCATTTCCATGGTCTCGGGTGTGGCCCAGGTGCAGGTGTACGGCTCGCAGAAGTACGCGGTGCGAGCACAGCTCGATCCCAAGGCGCTGGCCACGCGGCAGATCGGCATTGACGAAGTGGCGGCAGCGGTGCGTAGCGGCAACAGCAACCTGCCCACGGGAACCCTGTGGGGAGCGCAACAAGCTTTCACGGTGGAGAGCAACGGGCAGCTCACACAGGCCTCAGCCTATCGTCCCCTGGTGGTGGCGTATCGCAACGGCAATCCGGTGCGTCTGGAAGAACTGGGCCGCGTGATCGACAGCGTGGAGAACGACAAGGCCGCGGGCTGGTTCACGGACCGGCGTGCAGTGGTGCTGGCCGTGCAACGGCAGCCGGGCACCAACACCGTGGAGGTGGTGGACCGCATCCGCGGGCTATTCCCGACCATCCGTGCACAGCTTCCCGCGGCGGTGGACCTGGGCGTGCTGTTCGACCGCTCGGTGTCGATCCGCGATTCGGTGGGAGACGTGAAGTTCACCCTGGCGCTGACGATCGCGCTGGTCATCATGGTGATTTTCCTGTTCCTGAGGAACCTTTCGGCGACCGCCATCCCCAGTCTGGCGGTGCCACTCTCCCTCGTGGGTACGTTCGCTTTCATGTACCTGCTGGGCTACAGCCTGGACAACCTTTCGCTGATGGCGCTGACCCTCTCGGTTGGGTTCGTGGTGGACGACGCCATCGTGATGCTGGAAAACATTGTCCGCCACATGGAGATGGGCAAGCGGCCGTTCCAGGCGGCGCTGGAAGGCTCGCGCGAGGTCAGCTTCACCATCGTCTCCATGACCATCTCGCTGGTGGCGGTGTTTCTGCCGGTGCTGTTCCTGGGCGGGATTCTGGGACGCCTGCTGCACGAATTCGCGGTCACCATCAGCCTGGCGATTTTGATTTCTGGCGTAGTGTCGCTGACCTTGACGCCCATGCTGAGCAGCCGGTTCATCAAGCCGCCACACCGTGAGGGGCACGGGCCCCTCTACATGCTGTTCGAGCGCATGTTTGACCGCACCCTGGCCGCTTACGACTGGAGCCTGGTGCGGGTGATGCGCCACCGCCTGGCCACCATGACGGCGTCGGTGGTCTTGATGATCGCCACCGTGTATTTGTTTGTGGCCATTCCCAAGGGCTTCCTGCCCAGCGAAGATACGGGGACAATCTTCATCTTCACCGAATCGGTGGAGGGGGTTTCGTTCGAAGCCATGAAGCAGAACCAGCAGAAGATCATGGCCATCGTGCGCGAGCAGCCGGAGGTGAAGTCGTTTTTCTCCGGCATCGGAGGAGGCGGGTCGGCGTCCGGCGGCAACACCGGGCGCCTCTTCGTCCAGATGAAGCCCCGCAGCGAACGGCCGCACGTGGACGAAGTGATCCAGAAACTGCGCGGCAAACTGGCGGGCGTGCCCGGCATGCGCGTATTCATGCAGAACCTGCCGCCCATCCGCATCGGCGGGCAGCTCACCAAGAGCCAGTACCAGTTCACGCTGCAGAGCCCCGACACCGAGGAGCTCTA
>JBOGLL010000153.1:0-11959 GCA_050746065.1 Terriglobales bacterium
CTCCACGCCCAACGGGTTGGTCTCCGGACTGCCCATGCCTTTCCAGGAATGCACGAACCCGGCAGATAGCTTTTGCGAAATTCCCTCCCAACCTCCGACGTCCTTGAGTCCCAGCCACACCAGCGGCAGAAAACCGGCGACGATGAGGAAGAATTGCAGCACCTCGTTATAAATCGCGCTGGTGAGGCCGCCGAGAAAGATGTACGCCAGCACGATCGCACCGGAAAGCAGGATGCTGAAGTGGAAGATCCACGAAGGATGAATGCCGAGCAGTGCGAAAGGTTTGTCGAAGATGTGCAGCGTCTGGATGAGCTTGGCCATGGCGTACATGGAGATGCCGGAGGAAAACACGGTCATGGTGGCGAAGGAGATGGCGTTGAAGCCCCGCGTTTTTTCGTCGAAGCGCAGGCGCAGGTACTCGGGCACGGAACGCGCGCGCGAGCCGTAGTAGAAGGGCATCATGAAGATGCCCACGAAGACCATGGCGGGGATAGCGCCCACCCAGTAGAAGTGGCTGGTGGCAATGCCGTACTTGGCGCCCGAGGCCGCCATGCCGATCACTTCCTGCGCGCCCAGGTTGGCGGAGAGAAAGGCCAGCCCGCAGATCCACGCCGGGATGGCGCGTCCGGCAAGGAAGAAGTCGGTGCTGGTCTTCATGAAGCGCTTGAGCGTGTAGCCGATGCCCAGCACGAACACGAAGTACACCAGCATGATGACCCAATCGATGGTGGTAAGGTTCACGAGTTACCTCTCCGGCAAAGCGGGCGTTTGGCGGGCAACAGTGTAATCGAAGGCGGCGGGTTTGCGGGGGTTCCGTTGCAGGGGCGGGACGGCCGGGTAGAAACGTTGCTGGCAACGTCTGGGAGGCGCAGCAAGCTGCGTCTCTACGTCGGCCAGTACTTGTGGTCCTGAAAAAAGTGACGCTCGTTCCCGCTGTTGAGAGCGGTCTTCAGAAACAGGCGCACCATCGTCCAGTGGCCCATCTTGCGGAAGCGCCGGCTGGTAGTGTAAATGCGCCCCGGAACGATGCCGAACCTGCGCGGCGACACTTTCTTGCTGAGCAGGTAGTCCTCGGCGAAGAGCGCCTGCTCATGAAATCCGCCCAGTTCTTCAAAGACCTTGCGGTCGAACAGCATGAACATGCCGGTACTGAAGGGGAGGAAAAACCAGGGCGAGAAGTGCTGCACCAGGTTATTGGCGAAATACATGAGGTGGTCCATGGGGCCGCCGTCGCTAGCCGCGATGTCGGTGGTGGCGCAATGCAGGCGCTTGCGGTCCATGAGTTCGACGACGCGGCGGAGCAGGGTGGGGTCGCGCAATTCCACGTCGGCATCCAGGAACAGCAGGTAGCGGCGGTCCGCCAGGCGGGCGCCGGCATTTCGACCGACCGAGGGCAATCCTCCCGGAATGACCCGCACCCGCAAGCGATCCGTGTAGCTGAGGACGATGCCGGGCGTGCCGTCGGTGGAGGCGGCGTCAGCCACCAACACGTTCGTATTCGGCATCTGCGGGAAGTCCTGCATCGTCAGGGAAATCAGCAAGCGCCCAATCAGCTTCGCCTCGTTCTTGGCCGGGATCACGATGGTCAGCGGGCTCGAGGTATTCATGGATGTGTGCTCCTTCATGATCGATGGTGATGTAGGTAGCGGTGTCTCCCGTCCAGCATCCTGAGTTGTAGTAGGCGACGCCGCCCGATTCCTCCCGCGCGGCCACGTGAGTATGGCCACAGAAGACGCGGTCAAAACCGCGGGCCCGTGCCTGGGCCAGCGCCCCAGAAGACACCTTGGCGGTAAGCCTCAGCCATCGGGTGTTCAAGCCGTCGAGGAAATGCGCCAGGGGCTTCTGGCGGAACTTGAGCTTCAAGAGATGCAGGTAGGCGGAGGCTCCCAAGCGGCTGACCAGCGCATTGTTCATCAGGAAGCGGTCGAACTGGTGCCCGTGAATGGCGAGGTGGCGCAGGCCGTCGAATTCCCAGGCGTATTCCTGGTATACGCGCACGCCCACCAAATGGGCCATGACGTCGGTGAGCCCGCGATCGTGGTTGCCTTCCACCCAGACCACTTCAATCTCACGCTTGGGATTGGAGAGCTTGCGAATGTGGGAGAGAAACTGCCAGTGGTCCTTCTTGAGGCGATGGAAGTTCAAGTCGCAGAAGATGTCACCCAGCAGGATGAGGCGCCGAAAAACGTGCTGCTTGAGCAGGCGCACGGCGCTGCGCGCTCGGCTCACCTCCGAGCCCAGGTGCACGTCGGAGAGGATGAGCGTGTCGGCAAACTGCGTCTCCATTAACCACTTTGTACACAACTCTCCGTTACAGGAAGATGAATGGCAGGTTACAGTTTGTCGCCGTGTACCAGCCAAGGTAAGGTTCCTCCGGCGCGCGCGGCTAGAATGGGAAAGGATCCATGAACCTGCGCGCACAGAGGGACGGTCTACAGTCTCTGTTCCCCGCCATCAGCGAAGTGCTGCGCGGAGCCGGCACAATCGTGCGACGCTATTTCGGGCAGGAGATCGACCCCAGTTACAAGGGTGACGGAACTCCCGTCACGCAGGCGGACCTGGAGGCGGAAGCTTATCTGCGAGATCGACTGGGCCGGATCTTCCCGAATGCATCCGTCCTGGGCGAGGAATATGGAGAGACGCCAGGATCCGGTCCGCTGCGCTGGGTCATCGATCCGATTGACGGCACGCGGTCCTTCCTCATGGGGACCCCTCTCTTTGGGACGCTGGTGGCCCTGGAGAAAGAGGGAGTTCCCATCCTGGGCGCCATCTATCTGCCCATACAGGACCAGCTCATGATCGGCTCCGCGGAGACCGGCACGTTTGTGAACGGCCACCCAGTTCACGTTTCTAGAGTCGCAGAGCTCGAGAGTGCCCGCCTCGTCGTGACGGACCCAGCGGACCTTTTGGAAGAGACAACCGGTGGGGCGATGGCGGAACTCGGCAGGAGCATGGGCCTGGTACGGGGTTTCGGCGATTGCTATGGATACTTCCTGGTGGCGCGCGGCTCGGCGGATGTGATGGTGGACCTTCGCGGCGTGCATTACTACGACGTCGCCCCCATGCTTCCCATCCTGCAAGGCGCCGGCGGGGCCTTCAGCGCGATCGACGGGAGTCTCGATTTCGCTGCGGGCAACGCGCTGGCAACCAACGGCTGGTTGCACGACGAGGCGCGAAAGATCCTGTGCCGTGGGTCGCGCCGCGAGTAACGCATCCTTTATGATTTCCTCCTCCATGCCTGCCCGCCTGCGACGCCTGCCTGCCGCACTGCTCTTTGCTTGCCTGGTTGCGACGGCTGCGTTTGGATCCGCCTACAACGGCCGCCCCAGGCTGGTGGTGCTGGTGGTGATTGACGCGCTACGCGCCGACCTGCTGGAGCGGCAGCGCCCTCACTTCGTGGAGAACGGTTTCCGGCTTTTCCTGGAGCGGGGTGCATCCTTCGCCGACTGTCACTACGATCATGCCGCGACCTGGACCTCCGCCGGACACGCCACGCTGCTGACCGGCGCCCATCCTGCGGCGCACGGCATCAGTGCCAACTACTGGTGGAACGCACGACTCAAGAAGGCGGTCACACCGGTGGAGGATGACGCGACCCAACTGGTGGGAGCGGGCAAGGACCCTGCGGCGGGCGCATCGCCGCGCAATCTGCTGGCCAGCACGCTGGGCGATGAGCTGAAGCTCGCGACCGCGGGGAAGTCGCGCGTGTTTTCCGTTTCTCTGAAGGACACGGCGGCGGTGCTGGCGGGAGGCCGAGCCGCGGACGCAGCCTACTGGATCCAGCGGTCGAGCGGCGCCTTTGTGACCTCTTCCTACTACATGGCTGAACTTCCCGAGTGGGCGAGGACGTTCAACGACAGCGGCTGGACGGAGCGCCTTTGGAACCGGGAATGGAAAGACGAAGAAGGAACGCTGATGGGCACCACGCCGCGCCAGCGCAAGGACGGCGAGACCAGTTTCTACTGGATCGTGGGAGCGACGCCTTTGGGCAGCGAGTACACATTCGATTTTTCCCGCGAGCTCATCGTGAACGAGAAGCTGGGCACGGGGCCGGCCACCGACCTGCTCATCCTGAGCCTTTCTTCGAACGATCTTCTGCTGCACAACCTGGGGCCGGACTCACCCGCGGCCGGAGCGCTGGTGCGGGCCACCGACCGGCAGTTGGCAGACTTCGTAGACTTTCTGGGCCGGCAACTCGGCCTGGCCAACGTGTGGATGGTGCTGACCGCGGACCACGGATTCGAGCCGACGGCCGAATACGCCGCCCGCTTCCGCATGCCGACGGACCAATTGCCTTACCGGAAGAACGTTCAGGAGCGGCTGAACAAGTTGCTGTCCGAGTCGCTGTCTCCCGGCAAGCCGCGGAGTTACGTGAACCTGTTCCGCGACCACGTGGCGTTCGTTTCCGCGGAGGCGTTCGCCGAGGCCGGGATTCGCGACGAAGCGGAAGCCGAGCGGCGAGTGGGCGAAGCTCTGCTAATGGCCGCTCCTTTTCGCGGCTACTACACACGTGCGCAGATCTTAAGCGGAAGCCTTCCGCCTGACGACATGTCGCGCAAATATGCACACAGCTACCTGCCCTACGGCGGTTGGTACGTGATGGGAATGCTGCCGCCGTATCATGCCGGGGAAACGGACATCCGCGCGGCGAGCGGCCTGCCCTACGTCTACAACAACCACGGGTCGCCGTACGCGTACAACACGCATGTCCCGCTGGTGTTCTATGGACTGCCCTTCCAGCCCGGGACCTACCGCACGGCGAGCCAGCCGATCGATATGGCAGCCACGTTGAGCAGCCTGCTGGGCATCACTCCGCCGACACACGCTGCGGGCCGGGTGCTGACCGAGGCGCTGGCGCCTTCATCTCCCGCGAACTCTCCGCCGGCAACAAAGTGACACTGGAGGATGTGGCTGATAGCATCTCTGCGTCATTCCAGCCCGGCCGAGGGCGGCCGGGCTACATTTTCTTCACAGCGAGGTCTTGGTCAGGGATGAATTACTGCAAACGCTGCGTGGCCTTATTGTTGATTGCTTTGCTCGTACCGGTTTCTGTGTGGGGCTGGGGATTTGAGGGGCACATCTGGGTGAACCAGGTGGCGGCCAGCAAAGTCCCGCGCGAGATGCCGGCGTTCTTCCGCAAAGAAAAGAAATTGATCAGCTATCTGGGATATGAGCCGGATCGCTGGCGGGACTCGCGCGAGGTTTCGCTGCGGAACGCGCAGGCTCCGGACCATTACATCGACTTCGAGCTGATCACCGATATCGCCGAGCTTCCGCGGGAACGCTACGATTTTTACCGCCTGCTGTACGAGAAGCGGGCCGCCGCGCTGGCAACTCCCGCCGGCAAGGCCGCTGGTGAGGCCAGCGCCAAATCCGACGATCTTCTTCCCGAGGGCGTCGGTCTGCAGCCCTACATCACCATGGAAGTGTACGAGCGGCTGCGGGCGGCGTTCCGCGAGTATCGTGCGCTGAAGCTGGAGAACAAGCCTGCGAGGGAAGTGGAAAAGAAGGCCGTTTTCTACGCAGGATGGCTGGGCCACTACGTGGCCGATGGCTCCCAGCCCATGCACACCAGCATCCATCATCATGGGTGGGTGGGCGAGAATCCCAACCAGTACACCACCGACGGCAAGATCCATGCCCAGTTCGAGTCGGTGTATGTTGCCGCCAAGCTGAAAGCCGGCGATTTTCAGGACCTGGTCCAGGCGCCGGTGCGGCTGGCCGATCCGTTTGCCGACTATGTGAAGTATCTGCGCGAGTCGAACGGGCAGATCGAAGAGTTCTACAAGCTAGAGAAGACCGGAGCATTCGCCGGGCCGGGCACGCCCGCAGGACATGAATACACGCGCCGCTGCCTCGCCCGGGGCAGCCAGATGCTGCTGAACCTGTGGTACACGGCGTGGCTGCAAAGCGCGGATCCCGCGCCGCCGCGGGCCCCATTCGATCGCGACAGCGGTCCGCCGCCGAAGTATCCCATGGCGCCTCCGCCGACTTCTCCGCGAAAGTAGCCACTGGCCGGGGCTAAAGCCCTTCGTCTCATTCACGCTTAACGCGGGCCTGAAGGCCCGCTCTTCCACCTGCGTCCGCATTGCCGTTTGCCGGCGGCAATCCGTCACCAATAGAAATCCTCTGGATCCAACCACAACCACTTGTAATCCGAGGCGCTGTTCACCAGCCTTCGCATCACCGGGTTCTCAGCAATGTAGTTCACCTTTGCCTCGAACTCGCGGCTGCTGCGAATCACGTGATCGAACGATTCGGTCTGCCACACTTTCCCTCTCCTGCCTGCCGCTCGATTGATCTTGTGCGCCGACACGCTCTTGAGGTTTTGCATGATCTCAGGGATCGAGTAGCTTTCCCCGCTCGCATCTCTCAGCGCCGAGAACAGCAGGTGTACATGCTCCGGCATGATCACGGCGGCGTGCACGCGGATCTTTTTCCCGTGCTGGTACAGACAACATTCGAGAACGATGTCCCGCAACTCTGGCGCCAGCTTCCAGGATCTGTGGGTGCGGAAACTAACAAACAGCGGCTTGGAGTCCTGCTGCAGATGCGGCAGCTTCCTGCGATAGGCATACTTTCGGGGGCTCATTGCGCCGCGCCTACATCTTAAGGGAATGCTCAAGGCCGCGAAACCGCTCGTTTGCTTGCATTCCGATCCAGCAAGCAGAAGAGGAAGTGGAAGTCCTACGGCTCCAAGCGCATTCACTGGGAGTAGCGCTCCCCGGCCCGCCAGGCGGGCGGGGGATGTAAGAAATCAAGGTCAGTGGGCCGTTCTTAAGGAAAGAAAAAAGGCGGCATTCCGCATAGCGGGATGCCGCCCAGGTAAGGTGTCTCTTACCAGAAGAACCTGGCTGCGAATTGAAATTCGCGCGGTCCATTGTGGTTGCTGGAGGCGCTGCGCGGTTCCAGGAAAGAGGCCGAGGGCGCGATCGTCAGGCAGCGATTGCCCAGCGTGATGGTTTGTCCGCCACAGGTGGTCACGTTCTTCACATTGGAAACGAGACTGGCGGCGGTGGTGCCTACCGTCGTTATGTTGAGCCGGTTGAAAAGGTTGAAGGATTCGGCAATCAGCTCGATGCGCGTGCCCTCCGTGACGTTGAAGCTCCTGGAGAGACGGAAATCGAAGATCGCCAGTCCAGGAGCCTCTCCGAAATTCCGCACCACGAAGGGCAGGCGGTTGTTGCCTCCGCTGCCGTTGGAAGATGTCGTGTCCACAGGGCGGGTATTGGCGCCAGTGAGGGAGCCACTCAGGGATCCGTTCACGGGCTTCCCGTCCTGGGCATAGACCGCCCCGCTGAATTGCCAGCCTCCCAGGAGCTTGCGCTTGACGTCGCCACTGATCCCCCAGGTGCGGTCGGGTCGCCACACGAAGTTGGCCACAAAGCGCCGACGGAGATCGAAGATGCTGCGCGCGCGCTCCGGGCCTAGGTTCAGGGGGTCATACGAGTTGCCGAAACTCGAGAAAAACGTGGTGCTGTTCTGTCCGTTGTCGATGGCATGGGCCCAAGTAAAGTGCGCGTTGAACGAAATGCCGCGATTCATGGAGCGTCGGAACTTGACAATCATGGCATGGTAGCTGGACTCAGCCAGACTTTCTTCCTGAAGCACCCTGGCCGCGGCCGTGGAAGGCCGCAGCGTAGTGTTCGTGGTTCCGCAATTATTGGCCACAGCATTGCGGCCGTCGCAATAGAAGGGGAAGGGCCCGTAGACTCCCGCCGGCGCGAAAATGGTTCCGTCGGGTGCCACGAGGTTGTTGTTCAAGTTGATAAACACTTCGTTCAGGGGATCAAACAGGTTCACATCGCGGAAGATGGGCAGGTTCCTCCCGCCGCTGTAGTTATAGGTCAGGCTGAGCACGGTATCCTTCGCTACTTCGTGCTCCAAGGAGGCCTGTGCCTGGTGAATCATGGGGCGCTGGAAGTCCGCGGCGAACTGATTGATGTCCGGAACTATGGCTACCACTGGAGAAGGCAACGTGCAGTCGGCATTGACCGCGGGCTCGAAGCAATCCGGGTAGACAGGCCCTTGCGGTCCGGGAACCGCGCCGGAGAAAAACGTTGCGCTGACTAGGTCGATGCCGTTGTTCAACAGGCCCGAATATATGGCGCTGTTGCTGGTGCGCCCGTAAACCAGGCTGTAGCCGGCGCTCAGAACCGTACGGTGGTCGTTGTCGATGTCCCAGGCAAAGCCCACTCGAGGCCCAAAGTTGTTGGTGTCCTGAGGGAAACTCTGGGTGAGCGGGAAGGCCGGATTGCCTCCACTAGGCTGGGGCAGTCGCTGGTACTCGTAACGCACTCCCAGGTTCAGCGTGATGTTGCTGCGCAGCTTGTAGGTGTCCTGGGCATAGAAATTCCAATCGGTTGTTTCGAACGAGGCAAAACCATTCTGGTCCTGGCTGAGCGATCCCGCGATCACCCGATTATCGAAAGCCTGGCGGTAGGTGGAATAGCTGCGCGTGCCATCGGGCACACAGCCCTGCAGACGAGCTTCGGGAGGGCAGTCGCCGGCAAGGTTGGCGAAGTTGGTGTAGCTGTAGACTCCGCCTCCCCGGAAGAGATTGATGACCCTGTCGCGAACGTAGTTGATGTCGGCGCCGAACTTGAACGTGTGGCTACCACGAACCATGGAAAGGCTTTCCACCCACTGGTAGCGGTCTTCAAATGGATATTGGGCCCGGGGCAAGAAGTCGGGTTGTCCGAAGGAGAGACCGTTCGTCACTGTCGTACTAGGGCCCGGGGCATTGGGTACCTGAGATTCGTTGTCGCGCCCGAATTGGAACCGTAACTCATTGAGGATGGTCGGAGACACGATGTAGGTCCACTTGGCCAGCACACTGTCGGTGCGCACGCGGTCAATACCGTTGTCCGATGCGGCATTGAAGTTGATTAACGGTGTGCGAATGTTATTGCTCCCCCGCCACTGATGGTAGTTGTAGGACCCGGAAATGCTGTGAGCCGGGTTGATGGTCCAGTCCAGCTTCCCGAAAGCGACATTGTTGGGAGCCTTACGCGGAACCAGGACCTGCTGGTCAAGGAAAAACTGCCGCGTGGTTGTGCAGTTGGTTTGTTGCTGCGCTGTAGGAAAGACAAGTACATCCGTGCAAGAACCAGCACCAGTAGCCGGGGGGAGGAACGTTCCCGACTCGGTGAGCACCACATAGGGGAAGGTGCGGTGCTGCTCGTCGTAGTTCAGGAACCAGAAGAGCTTGTCCTTCTTGATGGGTCCGCCCATGGCGAAGCCGTACTGCTGCCGCCGCTCGGGGACTTTAGCATTTCCGGTTGCGGCCAGTGCGATAGCAGCGGCAAAAGGATCCGCCGCACCGGTGGCGGAGTCGCGGATGTTGTAAAAAGCTTGGCCGTGAAATCCGTTCGTGCCCGACTTAGTGACGGCGTTGATCATCCCTCCGGCGGCACGACCGAACTCGGCGCCAGGGTTGCTCAGGCTAACTTGGAATTCCTGTACGGCCGCCTGGCTGTACGTGGAGACGGCACGAGTGCGGCCGCGGGCCTCGGAGAAGAAGGCCTGGTTGTTGTCGACACCGTCCACCGTGTTGTTGTTGTAGAGGCCGGAAACGCCGCGGTAGGAAATCAGTCCGAAGGTACCGTCCGTCACGACCCCTGGGGATTGCAAGACGTAGTTGTCCCAGCGGCGGCCCACGACCGGAACGTTTTCCACAACATTCTTATCGATGGTGGAGGAGACATCTGTCTTCTCGGTGTCGACCGTGGGAGGCGTGGATTCCACGGTAACCGTATCCTGGGCGCTGCCGACAGCAAGGCTGATGTCGACCGTCGTAGTGGAGCCGACGGTCACTGTGATTCCCTTTTGTTCCTTAGTGCTGAAGCCCTGAGCTTCCGCCTTCACGTTATAGATTCCGGGCTGCAGCGCGGTGGCGCGGTACCCACCACTGTCGCCCGTGGTGAGCTCGCGCGCGATGCCTGTTTCAGTGTTCATCAATGTGATCTTGGCGCCCGATACAACAGCGCCGTTCGGATCGGTGACCGTACCTTCGATCTGTCCCGAGCCAAGCTGCGCCAGAAGGGAAGCTGGGGTGAGCAGGGATAGAGCGAGGACGAGAAGCAGCATACCTGTCGCGGGCACACGCGCCCGAAGGGAACTTTGCCAAGCCATACAAGCCTCCATGAAGTGTCGCTGTCTGAGGGGAGCCATCCGAGGGCGGCATGCTACACGAAAGGTGTGTGGAAAGAAAAGCGTTTCGTATTAACGTTTAATGAAACGTGGATCCCGACAAGAGGTCTGTCGAAACCTCAGCCAGCGCGGGGAGAGAGGCGGGCGTTGAGTGAAGTCTGTTTCGAGATCCCCAGTTCCTTCTTTAGTTCGCGGTTGCGCGTCCTCTTCAGAGCCTTCTTCTTGCGTTCGCGTGCAAATCTTGCCTTATCGCCATTGGTTTCTGACAAGGTATACCTCCTGATGGATATTTCTGGGCGGCAGTTCGCGCAACCGTCCAATGTTATAACGAGTCGCTTCTGCCGCAGTCCCCTGGCGCGCAGGGACTGGTCGATGGAACCAACAATGTGCAGGTGCCAGAGCGTCTGACGAGCCTGCGTTCCCTCGATCCAGGCGTAGGTTTGGTATCTGGAGAAGTCCGCCTTCTTATCGTAGTCCAGCTTCACCTTCTGGGCGTAGACCAGACCGGCACACAATACAGCCAGGGCCAAGGCGGCGGACAGCGTCTGCCTTTTTCGCATCAACCTACTCGCGTCGAATTACTCGCGTCGAAGCTCGATGGCGATCTGGGGAGTTCCCAGTCCCGGGCAAGGAAGCTGCCGGATGATGCGCACTGTGCCGTTCTGGTCCTCGAAGATGTAGCCTTGCTCGGTGGCGCCACGGAACTCACCCCAGTCGCGCGGCACGGTGGCCGAACAACGGGCCATCTGGGATTGCGCCGAGACAGTCTGATTCATGCTGGATCCAAGATGGAAGCCAGCGATGGCTACCAGGGTGACTAGTAAGAGAACCTTGCGATTGCGCATTTTCCCTCCTCGATTCCGGGAACGTTCCGATGTGGCGGGTTGGGACTGGCAGTCCTCTAGAAAGCCTGGACGTTCACCAGCCGCACCGGCTCGATGCCGTAGTACTCAAACTCGATGGTGTTGTCCTTGGTGAACTTGATCTTGGCCGCGGCCAGTGCCACTCCTTCGCCTTTGCCTTTCTCGTCGAGCAGCAGCTCGATGACGCCGAATTCGTAGTCGCGTGACCGCGTGCCCTGGCGAAGCTCAATGAAACCGATGGGGCGGTCGGTCACCATGATGATGCGGCGGCGTCCATTCTCGAGCGGCCGTGATCGGATGACGGCTACGGTATTTCCGGTGCGGCCTACAACCGCCACTCGGCCCTTCTCCAGCTTTTCCATCGCCTTGAGCAGCGCGTCAGAGCCCCCGGTCTTCAGCGTCTGGGCCAACTGCACCGCCTCTTCATCGGTGGTGTAGTCATTGATGTAAAGGGTCAATGAAAGGGTGCGACCACCTGCGACTCCGGCAACACCCATCGCCGTGGCTGAATAGACTTCCTTCTTTTTCTTCTTTGGTTTCTCGTCGGCCTGGACTGGTCCGGCCAGCGTTCCGCACAGCAACAATGTCAGAGCAACGTACAAGAGTCTCTTCATGACTACCTCCATTTCTGAATTCGTCCCTTCGCTCCGGATTCCTAGCGCCGGCTGAAACCGCCGCTTCTCCCTCCGGCGGAGCGATAGCTTCCCGAGCGATAGTTGGACGTGCGCTGCTGGCCCGTCTGCCGGGCCGAATATTGGCGGTCGAGCGATTGCCAGGTATCCGAGCTGACCTGTCGCGTGGCCTGCTGCTGCCCGGCCTGCCGTTGCTGGGTTCCAGCGGCTTGCTGGGTTGCTGGCTGCGCCGACGCTTGCTGCCTCGTGCGCGGTTGCGTTCCAGACGCCGGCTCAGCACGGGGAGTGTCCGAAGGGGGCTCGACAGTACCC
>JBOGLL010000154.1:0-3705 GCA_050746065.1 Terriglobales bacterium
GTGCTGAACTGCACCGCCGTCGAATACGCCGTGCGCGCCGCCATGGCGCTCACCTGCCGCATCAACCAGACGTCCATCTTCGCGCGTAAGAACTACTTCTATCCCGACCTGCCCAAGGGCTATCAGATTTCCCAGTACGACAGGCCGCTCGCCGAGCACGGCGCCATCGAGATCGCGGTCCACGGCGGCCGCAAGCGCATCGGAATCACCCGCCTGCACCTCGAGGAAGACGCGGGCAAAAGCCTGCATGAAGGCTTTTCCGACTCCGCCGAGCGCTCTTATCTCGACCTGAACCGCTGCGGCACGCCGCTCATCGAGATCGTCAGCGAGCCGGAGATCGCTTCGCCCGACGAAGCTTACGAATACCTCACGCGCCTGAAGGAGATCATCCTGTATACCGGCGTCAGCGACTGCAACATGGAGGAAGGCTCGCTGCGCTGCGACGCCAACGTCAGCGTGCGGCTCAAGGGCGCGAAGGAATTCGGAACCAAGGCGGAAGTGAAGAACGTGAACTCCTTCCGCTTCATTCGCCAGGCGCTGGAGTACGAGATCGAACGCCACATCGAGGTGCTCGAGTCTGGCGGCAAGATCATCCAGGAGACGCGCCTCTACAACTCCGCCGAGGGCCGCACCTACAGCATGCGCTCCAAAGAGCACGCGCACGACTATCGCTATTTCCCCGAGCCCGATCTGCTTCCGCTGGTGGTGGATGCGAAGTGGCAGGAGGAGATCCGGCGCACCCTGCCCGAGCTTCCCGACGCGCGCCGCCACCGTCTGGTGGCCGAGTACGGCATCACCGAGTACGACGCCCAGGTGCTCACCGTTACCCAGTCGCTGGCCGACCAGTTCGAGGCCGCGGCCCGCGCCGCCAAGAATCCCAAGCGCGTCGCTAACCTGGTGCAGAGCGAACTGATGGGCCGCTTGAAGGCGAAGGACCTCTCCATCGAGCAGTCGCCTATTTCCATGCGGGGAGTGGCATTGTCGGCAGATCTTGTCGAGTCGGGCGCCATCTCCGGCAAGATCCTCAAGGACCTCTACGACCTTGCCTTCGAGCGCAGCCAGGATTTCCCTGCCGTCTACGCGAGCGAGAAGCCGCAGCAGATCAGCGACGCCGCCACCCTGGGCACTGTGATCGACGAAGTGATCGCGGAAAATCCCAAACAGGTGGAGCAGTACCGCAACGGCAAGAAGACGGTGCTGGGCTTCCTGGTGGGCCAGGCGATGAAGAAGACCCAGGGCAAGGCCAATCCTGCTCTGCTCAACGAGCTGCTGCAGAAGAAACTCGACGGCTGATAAAGGTACTTTTTTTCGACGAACGCTCCCCTCGACTTGTCATCCCGAGCGCAGCCCCGCCGCGGCGGGCGAAGTCGAGGGATCCTGGGTTTTTCAGTCGCCGATCATCAATCCCCCTGCTAGAATCCCGCCCACTATGTCGGTCGCACGAAATACTGGGGAGGCACACTTTGGCAGGCATCACTGTCAAACACTTCGAGGACGCGGAAGAGGTCCGGACGTTCGAGAAGGGGAAGTTTGAACTGGTCCGGGTAGGCAATGTAAAGCTGGGTCGCGCCAGCTATAAACCCGGATGGAAATGGTCGGAACACATCGGGCCCGGAGCGGGTACAGCGCTGTGCGAAGTGGAGCACGTAGGGCTGGTGGTAACCGGCCGCTGCCGCGTGCGCATGCGTGACGGCACGGAGACCGAACTCGGTCCCGGCGATCTGTTCCACATCGCTCCCGGACACGACAGTTGGGTGGTGGGCGACGAGCCCTACGTGTCGCTGCACATCGCCGGCGCCGACCAGTACGCCAAATAGGCCGGCGTTCATGTAGCCCGGCCGGGCTGGGCAACTTTCACGGCTTCGCCGTAGATGCGCCAGTTCCCTGCTGCCGCTTCAGCTCCCGCAGGATGGGGTGGTCTTCATCAGCGTAGGCCAGCAGCTTCAGCAGTTCGGCTTCGATCTGCTGCGCCTCTTGCTCCTTGCCCAGCTTGCGGTAGAGCAGGCGAAGCTGGTTCTTATGTTGGACCCTGTCCAGCGCTCGAGAGCCCGGTTTTTGGTCCCACCCCTGCTCTACTACCTGGATCGCGGCGGGGAGGTCTCCCTTCGCCTGCAAGGCTCGGGCATAGGCTTCCGAGATTAACGGCACGTATACGTCGTGGTTCTTTACCGAAGCCTCAAACGCATTCCGGAGGAGCTTCACTGCCTCGCTGATTTGACCTCGCGCCAGCGCCAGCTCGCCGCGGGCGTATTGAACCCGAAGGGGACTGACTCCCCATAGCGTCAGTTGAGCAATGGCGACTTGGGATTCCGCGAGCATTCCTGCGCGGGCCAGTCGGGCGGCCGTGCCTGCTCCCACTGTATCTTTCGCCGCGGTGATCTGGTCCTTCAGATGCCGCCGGAAGGCTTGCCTGTCGCCCTTGAATTCCGCAAGCGCTGCCAGGGGCCAGTAGCGAAGGTTCTCGGGTAGCATCTGGAGGTACTTCTCGGCGGTCTGAAGCCTGCCGATCTCCTGGTAATAGTCGGCCACCGTCACCAGCCAACTCTCCCTTGTCGGACCACGCAGCGTGTTGGTGGATCCGGCCAGGCGTTCGAGCTCGTTGACCGCTTGTGGCAGCTCACCCCGTCCTAGGAGCTCGTCGAGCCGCTGGAACTGCACATGTGTCCATGCTTCAGGCGCACTGTCGCGGCTTGAGGACGCGAGCCTTCGAGCTTGCTCCAGGAAGTGCTGGGCTCTGGCCGGATCCTTCCGGAAGCGGTCCAACTCCTCCCAGGCTTCATAAGCGGACACAAAATCGTTGGGACGCATTTCCGCGCGCGCCACGAGATAAGGCAGGGCTTCGTCTGCGCGCCCCAGCGAGCGCAGCGCGCCCGCCATGTTATTGGCGGCCCAGAAGTGGTCCGGGTAAAGGCGTAAGAGGGCCTCATAGTAGGGAATCGCTTTGTCCCGCTGGCCCAGTTGCTGGTGGTAGCTGCCCAGGATGAAGTAGCGCTCGCGCTCGCTGGCGGATGCGGATAGCTCGCGGGCTCGCTCGGCAAAGGCGCGGTACTCGCTCTCCGGCCGGCCCTGGTTACGGATTGTCCAGGCCAGGTGAGTGTAGGCGGAGGCAAACTGAGGGTCCTCGGCCACGGCCTGCTTCAACAGCCCTTCCGCGGCTGCATTGTACGTGCCGCGGCGGACCAGCACGTATCCCTCTAGAACGATCAACGCATCGGCGCGGGAAAACAACTGCAAGGCGCGCAGGGAGGGCGTGGTCACCTTCTCCAGCTTCTGCTCGCTCTGCCGGATGGCGGAGAGCTCTTCGCCCAGCGCGCGGCGCACGCGGCCGGAGAGGCGCCGCAGCGCCGGCACGACCTCCTTCTGGCCCGCGGCCTCCTCGCTAAAGCTGGCTGCAGTGACGCCGTCGGTGGGATTCACCAAGCTGGCGCTGAGCAGATAGGTGGTGTCCAGCTTCTCCACCCGGCCGGAAATCAGGCCGCGGATGCCACCGTCGCGCAGGCAGACCTCCCGGCCTAGAGCCGCGTCCACCTTGGTATCCAGCGGCTTGCGCATCAGGGCTAGCGCATCGTTCATCCGCTCCCGCGGCGCCACGTTGACGAAGCGGGAGTTGCTCAGCTCGCGCTCCAATGCGTACTCGAGCACACCGTCGAACACGGGCTCGCCCGTTCGGTTGTCAAAGCTCGCGATCAGCACCCAGTCGCGGGC
>JBOGLL010000155.1:0-8215 GCA_050746065.1 Terriglobales bacterium
TCGTCGGTGTGGGCCGCACTGAGGAAGCAGGCTTCGAACTGCGACGGCGGCAGGAAGACCCCCAGTTCGAGCATGGCGCGATGGAAGTGCCCGAAACGTGCCAAGTCGGACTCGCCGGCGGTGGCGAAATCCTGCACCGTCGTGTTAGTCAAAAACCAAGTGAACATGGATCCCACCCGGTTATGAGTGAGCGCACACCCGGACTGGTGGGCTGCTTCCGTGATACCCGTGACCAGGGTATGGGCGCGCTCCTCCAGCTCGTTGTAGAAGTGGCGACGGTTGTCACGCAGGTACCGCAGCGTGGCCAGGCCCGCGGCCATGGCCAGCGGATTGCCGGATAGTGTCCCAGCCTGATAGACCGGCCCCAAGGGCGCGACCATGTCCATCAACTCGGCAGGCCCGCCGTAGGCGCCCACGGGCAGGCCTCCGCCGATAATCTTGCCCAGCGTGGTTAGGTCGGGAACCACGCCATAACGTCCCTGCGCGCCGCCGAAGGCCAGACGAAAGCCGGTCATCACCTCATCGAAAATGAGCAGCGTCCGATTGCGGGACGTGAGGTAACGCAGCGCATCGAGGAATCCTGCGGCGGGCGGCACGCAGCCCATGTTGCCGGCCACGGGCTCGACGATGATGGCGGCAATCTCGCCCGGCAATCGCTGGAAGGCCTGCTGCACGGCTTCGATGTTGTTGTAGGGCACAGCCACGGTAAACTGTGCTACCTGGTCCAGCACCCCGGCCGATCCGGGAATGCACAGCGTGGCCACTCCCGAACCTGCCTTCACCAGCAGGCTGTCGGCGTGGCCGTGATAGCAGCCTTCGAACTTGAGGATGTATTTGCGCCCGGTGAAGGCCCGCGCCAGGCGGATGACGCTCATGGTGGCCTCGGTGCCGGAGTTCACGAAGCGCAGCTTTTCCATCGTGGGCATGGCATCGGTGATGACTTCGGCCAGATCGGCCTCCGACGGTGTTGAGGCACCGAAGCTGGTCCCTTTGCGCGCCGCCTCTTCCACTGCAGCCACAACCTCCGGCGCCGCGTGGCCCAGGATCAGCGGCCCCCAGGAGCCCACGTAATCGATGTATTCGTTGTCGTCCGCATCCCACACGCGCGCGCCCAGCCCGCGGACCAGGAAAGGCGGGTCTCCACCCACGGCGCCGAACGCGCGTACCGGCGAGCTCACACCGCCCGGCATAAGCGCCAGAGCGCGCTTGTGCAGCTCGCGAGAATGGTCCAGCTTCAGGGGCATGGGTCGGCTCCGGGGGGAAGGGGCAGTAAATATACCATTGACGATTGGTTCATTGAATCATTGACGTACCGAAGCTGTTTTGTGAAAGGAATGGCCCGACAATCGTCAATCGACAATGATGCAATCGTCAATCTTTGCCGATCGCTTGGCTCTAGTAGAATGGTTGCCGCATGATCCTGCCCTTCGTCCGCCAGTTATTTGCGGACGTGGAAAAAACTCCCGCCGTTGCGCGCGCGGTTGCCCACCTGAACACCGGCGCGGGGCGGATACGTGTCTCCGGACTCACGCCGACAGCGAAAGCGCTGTACGCTGCCCTGCTTCAGCGGGCTGCACGACGGCCGCTGCTGGTACTGACTGCTGCGGACCGTGCCGCCGAGGACATGCTTCCCGTGGTCCAAGCCTTCTGCGAGTTGACCGGTGCCGTGTCACCACAGTCCGTCGTGATTCTGCCCGGTTACGACGTTCTGCCTTTCGACAACCTGTCGCCACACCGGGAGATCCAGGAACAGCGCGCCACCACGCTGTGGAAGATGGCCACCGGCGCCGCCTCCATCGTGATCGCGCCCATCTCCGCTGCTGCCATGCGCCTGCGCGCGGCCGAATACTACTCCGAATTGGGGCGCGTCCTGCGACGCGGGGACACCATCGATACCGAGGCCCTGATCGCCCATCTGAGCGCCGTGGGTTACGTCCCTGCCGACATGGTAGAGATGCCCGGCCAGTTCGCGCTCCGGGGCGGCATCCTTGACGTTTATTCCCCGGAAGCCGACCGCCCCGTGCGCCTGGAACTCTTCGGCGACGACATCGAGTCCATGCGCAAGTTCGACCCTGCGTCGCAGCGTTCTTCTTCCCCGACGGATGAAGCCCTCCTTTTGCCGCTCACCGAGACCCCGGCACGTGAGGAGGCCCTGGCAGCCATCAATGCGCGGCTCTCCGGAAAGCGCATCGCGGGGGAGCGGGGAGTGGTGGAACAAGCCGTTGCCGCGACCGGGCTGGCCATGTTCCCGGGCTGGGAACTCTACGCCCCGGTTGCGGGCTGGGAAGCATCCCTGTTCGAATTGCTGCCAGGGTGCGCTGTGTTCGCGGATGAGCTCTCGGCCACGACCGTCGAACTCGAGCGTTGGTGGGAAAAGGCTGGTCAGGCACATGAGCGCAGCGGGGTAGGGGCGCTGGTCAAGCTGGAAGACCTGTATTTTCCGCCGGTGGAGGTGCGGGGACGCCTGGAGGATCAGCCCGGAGGGGCCCTGGAGCACCTGGAAATCGGCGGCCCGACCCCATTACTACAGTTGTCGTTTTCATCCCAGCCCAGCACCCGCTTTCATGGCTCCATCCCCTACATGGTTGACGAGGTCCGCCGCCTCACCAGCGAAGGTCGTCATGTAGCGTTTGCCTGCGCTAATACAGGCGAAGTCGAACGCCTGGCCGATGTCTTCACAGAGTACTCGCTGCCCTTCCGGCTGGGCGCACGGGCGTCCAGGAGTGGGGACACCTACCTCGACGAAACCCTGTATTTTGCGGAAGATCAATATACTACAATAGTAGTAAAAGCCGCCATCCCGGAAGGTGTCCTGCTGCCCGAGGCGGGGCTGGCCCTGTTCGGCTCCCGCGACCTGTTCGACGAGTCGGAGGCCGTCCTTACCCAGCCCGCGCTGCGCAAGTCGAAGATGTCGGCCTTCCTATCCGACTTCCGCGACCTGGCAGTGGGGGACTACGTCGTACATGTGGAGCACGGCATCGGCCAGTACCAGGGGCTGAAAGAGATTGCCCATGGCGAATCCACCGGCGAGTTCATGGTGCTGGAGTACGCCGAGGGTGCCCGGTTATACGTACCCCTCACCCGCCTCGACCTGGTGCAGAAATACCGCGCTGCTGAGGGCGGCAAGCCGGCGCTGAGCCGCCTGGGATCGGCTGCCTGGGGTCGCACCAAGGCGCGCGTCAAGAACGCCATGAAGGACATGGCCGACGAACTGCTAAAGCTCTATGCCGCACGCAAGGCCGCAGAAGGCAACGCCTTCTCGCCCGACAGCGAGTGGCAGCGCGAGTTCGAGGATACCTTTGAGCATAATGAGACCGAAGACCAGGCCCAGGCCATCACCGACGTGAAGCGCGACATGGAAACCGCCGTCCCCATGGACCGGCTGCTGTGCGGAGACGTGGGGTACGGCAAGACCGAAGTGGCCATGCGCGCGGCCTTCAAGGCGGTGAGTGACAACCGCCAGGTGGCGGTCCTGGCGCCCACCACCGTGCTGGTCTTCCAGCATTACGAGACCTTCCGCCAGCGTTTTGCGGCGTTTCCCATCAGCATCGAGATGCTCAGCCGCTTCCGCACGCCGCGCCAGCAGAAGGAGATCGTGCGCCGCCTGGAAGATGGCAAGGTGGACATACTGATCGGAACGCATCGCCTGTTGTCGAAAGACATCCGCTTCACCAACCTGGGACTGGTGGTTGTGGATGAAGAGCAGCGTTTCGGGGTGCGCCATAAGGAGCGGCTGAAGCAGCTCAAGAAAGAGGTGGACGTGCTGACCATGTCGGCCACTCCCATCCCGCGAACCTTGCATATGTCGCTGGTGGGCCTGCGCGACATGAGCCTGATCGAGACGCCGCCCCGCGACCGCATCGCCATCCAGACCGTGGTCGCCTCTTACGACGACGCCCTGGTGCGCAACGCCATCGAGCATGAACTGGAGCGCGGAGGCCAGGTGTTCTTCGTGCACAACCGCGTGGAGAGCATCTATGAGATCGCGGCCCACCTGCAGGAACTGGCGCTTCGCGCGCGGGTGGTTGTGGGCCATGGACAGATGCACGAGCGCGAGTTGGAAAACGTGATGCTGCGCTTCATGCGCCACGAGGCCGACGTTCTGGTTTCGACCACCATCATCGAGAACGGCCTCGACATCCCGCTCTGCAACACCATTATCATCAACCGGGCGGACCGCCTCGGGCTGGCCGAGCTCTACCAGTTGCGCGGACGTGTGGGCCGCTCCAACCGGCGCGCGTACGCGTATCTGCTGATCCCGGCGGAGCGCGACCTGACGCCCGTGGCGCGCCGGCGGCTGGCCGCGCTGAAGGAGTTCTCCGACCTGGGAGCCGGATTCAAACTGGCAGCGCTCGACCTGGAACTGCGCGGCGCCGGCAATCTGCTGGGGGGGGAGCAAAGCGGGCAGGTGGACGCGGTGGGCTTCGAGCTTTACACCTCCATGCTGGAACGCACCGTGCGCGAGTTGCAGGGTGAGGCCGAGCCCGAGGAGACCGAAACCCAATTCAACCTCGGCCTGCCCATCCGCATCCCCATCGAGTACATCACCGACGAAAACCAGCGGCTGCGCATGTACAAGCGCGTCGCCGGAGTGGAAAGCGCCGCAAAGCTGGAGGACGTGCGCAGCGAACTGGAAGACCGTTACGGTCCTGCGCCCGTACCCGTCCTGAATCTGCTGGATTACGCCGCCCTGCGTTTGCTGGCCGGCCGCCTGGGCGTAGCCGCCATCGAACGAAAGCGCGATGCTGCTCACATACAGTTCACGGCGCGTTCCGCCGTCGATCCCGCGCGCCTGGCGCGGCTCGCGGCGTCGCAGCCGGGCGCCCAGCTTTCGCCCTCGGGATCGCTCACCTATCCGCTGCGCACCACCGACGCCGCCCAGGTCCTGGAAAGTCTGCGCACACTCTTGCTGGATTTGGCCACCGAGGATGCGCGCGCGACGGTGACGGCTGCAGCTCCAGCACGTCAATTCTGATAGTCTGGGATTTCGTACTCGGAACCGGAAATCTGATGAGACCTCGCGCGAAGCTCCTCCTGCCCTGGTTGTTTGCGCTGACCCTGAACTGCTGGAGCCAGACCGCCAGCGCATCGCCCCGGCAAATCCGGATACCTTCCGGACCGGTGGCCTTCCAGCGGCTGGTGGACCGCTACTGGGACAACCATTACTCCCACAATCCCAGCGAAGCTACTGCTGCCGGCTTCCACGAGCATGATTCGCGGCTTGAAGACTATTCGAGCGCAGGGATACAAGCCGAGATCCGCGACTTGCGCCGCTTCCTGGAGCGGTTTGAAACTTTTCCGCCCCGGGGTCTCGACCGCATCGCCGCCGCTGATCGCGAGATCGCTATTTCGCTTATCCGCTCGCAACTGCACGAACTGGAAACCATCCGCATGTGGGAAAAGGATCCGGACTTGTACAGCAGCGGCCCCAGCAACAGCATTTTCGTGATCATGGCGCGCAAGTACGCGCCCGCAGAAACGCGGCTGCGCTCCGCCATTGCGCGCTTGCGGCAGATTCCGGCTGTTCTCGACGCCGGCCGTGCCAACCTGGAGAATCCACCCCGGATTTACACCGAGGTGGCCCTCGAACAACTGCCGGGCATCATCGCGTTCTTTCGCAGCGACGTTCCCAAGGCCTTTGTAGAGGTGAAGGACGAGGCGTTGCTGGCCGAGTTTCGCGCCGCCAACCAGCGCTTGATTGACGCCCTGGGTGCGTATCAGAAGTTCCTCGAGGACGAAGTGCTGCCCCGGTCGAATGGCGATTTCCGCATCGGCGCTGGCAACTTCCACCGAAAACTCCTCTACGAGGAAATGATCAGTGCTCCTCTCGACGAGCTCCGCCAGATCGGGCTGGAGGACTTGCGCCGCAATCAGCAGCGCTTTCTGGAAACCGCAGCGAAGATCGACCCTTCCCGTCCGGCGCGGGACGTGCATGCCGATCTGGAAAAGGACCATCCCGCGGCCGGGGAACTGCTGCAGAGCTTCCGCGATGTGCTCGACGGGTTGCGCCAGTTCCTGGTGGACAAGCGCATCGTGAGCGTGCCCTCTCCCCGCCCACCGCAGGTGGAGGAAACCCCGCCCTTTGCGCGCGCACTCACCTTCGCTTCCATGGATACGCCCGGCGCGTTCGAGACCACGGCTACCGAGTCGTTCTTCAACGTCACTCTGCCCGAGCCCGGCGATTCTCCGCAGGAAGCGGAGGAGCTGCTTTCGGGATTCAACCGCGGCTCCATCATCTCCACGGCGGTGCACGAGGTTTATCCCGGGCATTATTTGCAGTATTTGTGGGCGGTGAAGGCTCCGTCGAAATTTCGCAAGCTGCTCTGGACCAGCTCCGGATTCGGTTCGAATGCCGAAGGATGGGCTCACTACACCGAGCAGATGATGCTCGATGAAGGCTATGGCAGCGGTGATCTGAAGTTGCGCCTGGGTCAGATCCAGGACGCCCTGCTGCGCAATGCGCGTTTCCTGGTGGGCCTGGAGATGCACACCGGCGCGATGACCTACGAACAGGGCATCGACTTCTTCATGAAGGAAGCCTACATGGCGCGTGCCAACGCCGAACGCGAAACCAAGCGTGGCACGGCAGACCCGACCTATCTGATCTACACGCTGGGCAAACTGGAGATTTTGAAGCTGCGCGAGGATTACAAGAAGATGCGCGGCGACCAGTTCACCCTGCAGGAGTTCCACGACCGATTCCTGCAACAGGGCCACGTGCCGCTGAAAGTGATCCGGCAGGAAATGCTGGCCGCAGCCGGGACCGCCTCACCCACACCCCAGGACAGCCTTTCCAGGCTGGTGGATGAGTTCATTGCCGCATTCTTCCGCGCCAATCCCACGCCGGCCACGCTCGCCGGCGTCCATGACTACGACAAGATGGTCGAGGACTATTCGCCGGCCGGAGTCAAGGCACAGCTCCGCAGTTTGCGGGATTTCGAGCGCCGCTTCGAGCAGATCGTTCCCAATGGGCAACTGGAGACTGATGACCGCGAGCTGGCGCTCAGCTTCATTCGCTCCTCGTTGTTGCGCCTGGAGGAGCTGCGTATGTGGGAGCGGAATCCCGGCACTTATTCGTCGCTCGCCACCAACACGATCTTTGTCATCATGAGCCGCAACTTCGCACCGGCGCAGGCGCGCCTGCGTTCGGTGATCGCGCGCCAGCGTCAAATTCCGCGATTGCTGGCCCGTGCCCAAGCCACGCTCAAGAATCCTCCCCGCGTCTACACCGAAACCGCACTGCGGACGCTGCCGGGAATCCTCAGTTTCTTCCGCGACGATGTACCCGGCGCCTTTGCCTCCGTGCAGGATGCCGCGCTCCAGGCGAAGTTCCGCCGCACCAACCGCCAGGTGATGCGCGCCCTCCGCCAGTATGAACGCTTCCTCCAGCGGAACCTTCTGCCCCGCTCCCGGGGCGACTTCCGCATCAGCGCGGAGCGGTTTCGCAAGAAGCTCTTGTACGACGAGATGGTTGCGACGCCGCTCGACGAACTGCTGGCCATCGCCTATAAGGACCTGCGAAAGAACCAGCAGGCCTTCAACGAGACCGCCCGCAGTATCGATCCCGCTCGCCCGCCGCAGGAAGTTCTGGACGACCTGGAGCGCGACCACCCAGCGCCCGGTGAATTGCTGGACTCGGTGCGCGGCCTGCTCGGCGGCCTGCGCGATTTCGTGGTTCAGCACAACATCATCGAAGTGCCCGCCGGCCGCACCCTGCGTGTGGAGGAGACGCCACCCTTCCTGCGCGCCACCAGCTTCGCCTCCATGGACGCGCCCGGCGCGTTCGAGAAAAACGTGAACGAGGCCTTTTATCACGTCGCGCTGCCCGATCCCACCGCGACCCCGGAGCAGATCGAGAGTCACATGCGTAGCTTCAGCTACGTGGGCCTGGTGGGAACTTCGATCCATGAGGCCTATCCTGGACATTTCACGCAGTTCCTCTGGCAGGACCGGGCGCCCTCGCGGCTGCGGCTGTTCCTGGCCACTGATTTCAGCACGCTGGGCTTCGGATTTGCCTGGACCAACGTGGAAGGATGGGCGCACTACACCGAGCAGATGCTGCTCGACGAAGGCTACGGCAACGGCGATCCCAAACTGCGCCTTTCTCAGCTTCAGGACGCGCTTCTGCGCGACGCCCGTTTTGTCGTCGGAATCGAGATGCATACCGGTAAGATGACCTACGCGCAGGGGATTGAATTCTTCCGGCGCGAGGCCT
>JBOGLL010000156.1:0-9167 GCA_050746065.1 Terriglobales bacterium
ACGTGTACGCAGTGGCCGCGTCCGACGCCGCCGACAGCGACGCCGTGAAGAAAGCGGGCTTCGTCGATCTGGGCGCACTCAAAGGCAACCAGGGCGACCAGAACTACGACCTGCCCAAAGACCTCGATCTTTCCAAGTATCAGTCCGTCTCGGTGTGGTGCAAGCGCTTCGGCGTGAACTTCGCCACCGCGCCCCTGACGGTGAAGTAAGCAGTCAGCAAAAAAAATAAAACTACCGGCACAAGGAGAAATCAAGAGATGCATAACCACAAAGAAGTCGCACTGACAGCCCTGGCCTCCATCCTCATCCTCGCGCTCAGCCTGACCGGCTTCGCGCAGGACAAGATGATGAAAGACGACAAGATGATGGCCGGCCATCGCACCACCGAATTCAAAGGTAAGGCGGTGAACGGCGGCCACGCCATTCACACCAAGGAGGGCAGCACCAACGTTCTCACGCTCTCCGACGACTTCGTCGCTCCCGGCAGTCCCGACCCGCATTGGCAGGTGGTGGACTCCAAGGGCACAGCGTATGACCTGGGCCGCCTGAAGGTCAAGGGTGACGGCATGGGCATGGGCGGCGGCGACATGAAGCCGGAAGACAAGCTGAAGAAGCAGATCAAGCTGCCGGCCTATATCAAGGACGTCTCGAAAGTGATCATCTACTGCGCCTGGGCGGAAGTGAGCCTGGGCGAGGCTTCGTTCGCGAAGCCGGTGAAGTAAACCAACCAAAAACTGAAACGGGCCGGAGAACCGGCTGGCCCGCTTCGCAAACCCCCAGAGGATAGAGCCATGAAAAAGATTCTGATCGCACTCATCGCAGTAACCGTTATGACGGCAGTCGCGTCCGCGCAGATCACGGAGAAGAAATCGTTGAACCTCGACGGCGCGCGCAGAGTCATCGCGGCCGCCCAAGCCGAAGCCAAGAAACTGAACGCGCCCGGCGGCGTCATCGCTGTGGTGGATGACGGTGGCAACCTGATGGCCCTCGAGCGCTTGGACGGAACTTTCGCTGCCGGCGCCAATATCTCCATCGGCAAGGCCCGCACCGCAGTGCAGTTCAAGCGGCCTACGCGTTTCTTCGAGGAACTCATCAACTCGAACGGCAAGGGCCGCACCGTGATGGCTGCGCTGAATGACTTCACGCCCCTGATCGGCGGCGTGCCTGTTCTGGTGGACAACCAGGTGGTCGGAGGCGTGGGCGTGAGCGGCGCAGCCAGCGCCCAGCAGGACGAAGAACTCGCCATCGCCGGCGCCAACGCGCTCACCGGCAAGATGGCAGCCGCTGCCGTCAGCTACTTCGAGAAGGAGCAGGTCACCGCTGCCTTCGCCAAGGGCGCCGTTCTCTTTGACGGCCAGGGGCGCAACTACATGGTGCACGCCAGCCGACGCGAGAAACCCGGCCAGGCGGAAGCGCACACCAATGACGCCGACATCATCTATGTGCTCGAGGGAACAGCCACGTTCGTCACCGGCGGCACCGTCGTGGACGCGAAGAACATCGCGGCCGACGAGATCCGCGGTGCCTCCATCGAGAACGGCGAAACCCGCATGCTCAAGAAGGGCGATGTGATCATCGTCCCCAGCAACACTCCGCACTGGTTCAAGGAAACCTCCAACCCGTTCACGTACTACGTAGTGAAGGTGCGCTAGGGATTCACATGAAAAACCACACTCTCACGCTCGCACTCGCATTCTTGACTGTGGCCACGTGGCCGGCTCAAGCGGTTGCCGCAACGCCCGATGCGCCCGCCGGCCGGCCTCAGGCCTCCCCTCTAGCAACTATTGATCTCGCCACCGCCGAGGGCGCCCGACTGGTGCAGGGTGAGTGGCGTTACAGCGACACGAAAATCGTCGAAGTGGACTTCACCGGCCCGGGCGCGGACGGCCAGCCTACTGGCTCTCCCGTCAAGACCTACGACTACACACCGCACGCCGGCGGCGCCGACTTCGACGACTCCAAGTGGGAAGCCATCGCGCCCACGACTCTTTCCGTGCGCCGGGGCTTCGGCCGGCTCGGATTCAACTGGTACCGCATCCGCATCACCATTCCCGAACGCATTAGCGACTTCGATCCCGCGGGCTCCGACGTGGTGTTTGAAACCGCACTCGACGATTACGCCGAAATCTGGGTGGACGGCGAAATCGCGCGTTCCCTCGGGCAAATAGGTGGCTCCGTCGTCGGAGGCTGGAACGCTCCCAACCGTTTGGTGGTCGCACGCAACGTAAAACCGGGGCAGAAGATTCAGCTTGCTGTGTTCGGCATCAACGGGCCCCTCTCCAATCCGCCGGCGAATTTCATCTGGATGCGCTACGCGAAACTCGAGTTTTATCCCGGAACGCCAGGTCCGATCTCGCTCACACCCAGCGAAGTGAACGTGGAAGTCGAGCGGTTGGATCCGGCGATCAACACGATCGTCGGGCCGAATCCAAAGATCTTCAAGCTGGCGGAGGGGTTCAAGTTCACCGAAGGTCCGGTGTGGGTACCGAATGGCGGCTACCTGCTGTTCAGCGATCCCAACAGTAACATCATCTATAAATACGTGCCCGGCAAAGAGGGCGAACTCTCGGTGTTTCGCACGCCCAGCGGATACTCCGGCGCGGACGTTGCCGAATACGGCCAGCCGGGTTCCAACGGCCTCACGCTCGACCGCGATGGCCGGCTGACCATCAACGAGCACGGCAACCACCGTGTCTCGCGTCTGGAGAAGGACGGCAGCGTCACTGTGCTGGCCGATTCTTACCAGGGCAAGCGGCTTAACAGCCCCAATGACCTCGTCTATCGCTCCGACGGCTCACTGTATTTCACCGATCCGCCGTTCGGTCTGCCTAAGTTCTATGACGACCCGCGCCGCCAGCTCGCCTTCGAGGGAGTCTTTCGTATCTCTCCCGACGGCAAGCTCACGCTGCTCGCCACCGACCTCAAGGGCCCCAACGGCATCGCTTTTTCGCCGGATGAGAAGTACCTCTACGTGGGCAACTGGGACGAGAAGAAGAAAATCGTCATGCGCTACGAAGTGAATCCGGACGGCACGCTCGCCAACGGCAAAGTCTTCTTCGATATGACCGCCGCTCCCGGTGAAGATGCCCTCGACGGCATCAAGGTGGACGAGCGCGGTAACCTGTATGTTTCCGGTCCCGGTGGCCTCTGGATTCTTTCACCCGAGGGCAAACATCTTGGCACCGTTAAGGCCCCCAGGCACATCCATAACATGGCCTGGGGAGACGACGGCAGGACGCTCTACCTCACCGCACGCAGCGGACTTTACCGCATGCGGCTGAACATCGTCGGCATCGCGCCGCGCGCGGAGCAAGCGACAAAGTAAGGGAAGGGAACTCTTATGGCACAGGGCCATTACGACGTCATCATCATCGGAACCGGAGCCGGCGGCGGCACGCTGGCCTACAAGCTCGCACCCTCCGGCAAGAGGATCCTGGTGCTGGAGCGCGGCGATTACGTGCCGCACGAAAAGAAGAACTGGGACCCCAAGGCCGTCAACGTGGAAGGTCTGTACCAGACGAAAGAAAAATGGCGCGACAAGGACGGCAAGGAGCTGCATCCGCACACGAATTACTACGTTGGCGGCAACACCAAGTTCTACGGCGCGGCCCTCTTCCGCCTGCGCCGTGAGGACTTCGGCGAACTGCGCCATCACGGCGGCGTTTCTCCCGCTTGGCCGATCTCCTACGATGACCTGGAGCCTTACTACCTCCAGGCCGAACAGCTTTACCACGTGCACGGGCTTCGCGGCGAAGACCCGACCGATCCTCCTGCCAGCGGGCCGTATCCGCATCCTCCCGTGAGCCATGAAATTCGCATTCAGCAGTTGAGCGACGACTTTGCGCGCCACGGGCTGAAGCCGTTCCACGTGCCCGTGGGCGTGATGCTCGACGAAACCAACCCCCGCACCAGCAAGTGCATCCGCTGCAACACCTGTGACGGTTTTCCCTGCCTGCTCGACGCGAAATCGGACGCACAGGTCTGCGGCGTAGATCCCGCGCTTCGGCATCCCAACGTGACGCTGCTCACCAACACCTACGCTGAGCGCCTGGAAACCGACGCTTCCGGCCGCCGCGTAAGCAAAGTCATCGTGAAACGGAATGGCGCGCGCGAGGAGTACACCGCCGACGTCGTGGTGGCATCCTGCGGCGCTATTAACTCAGCCGCACTGCTGCTGCGCTCCGCCAACGACAAACATCCCCGCGGCCTGGCCAATGGCTCGGATGTTGTGGGCCGGCACTATATGGGCCACATCAATTCCGTGGAGATGGCGATCTCCAAGTGTCCCAACCCCACTGTCTTCCAGAAGACGCTGGGCGTGAACGATTTCTATCTGCGCTCGAAGGAATGGGAGTACCCCATGGGCCATATTTCCTTCGTCGGCAAACTGGATGGCGAGACGTTGAAGGCGGGCGCTCCGCCGCTTACTCCCGGCTTCACGCTCGACATGATGGCCAGCCACTCGCTCGATTTCTGGCTGACATCCGAAGACCTGCCCGACCCGAACAACCGCGTCACGCTCGACCGCGAGGGCAACATCGTGCTGGCCTACAAGCCCAACAACGAGGAAGGCCACAAGCGTCTCATCGCCAAGCTGAAAGATCTGATGAACCAGCAGACCAAGTGTCCGGAACATGGCCACAACTGCCATGTGGGACTGTTCGCGCGCAGCTTGTTCGTGGGCCAGCGCATCCCGCTCGCCGGCGTGGCCCACCAGAACGGCACCATCCGTTTTGGAAACGACACACAGACCTCGGCGCTCGACGCGAACTGCAAGGCCCATGAAGTGGACAACCTTTACGTGGTGGACGGCAGCTTCTTCCCTTCGAGCGGCGCAGTAAATCCGGCGCTTACCATCATGGCTAACGCCCTGCGCGTGGGCGATCATCTGCTGGCGAGAATGAAATGAAGAGTACTCGCAGAATCCACCCGCTGGCGGCGGTTCTGGGGGCGTTGCTCGCGCTCTCCCTCTGGATTCCGGTCGCGATTACGCAGGGCGCTCCTGCGCTGGTCGTCGCCGTGGACTCCGTCAACATGACTGTTTCCGACATGGACCGCGCCGTGGACTTCTATTCCAAAGTCCTGACCTTCGAGAAAGTCTCCGACGTCGAGGTCACGGGCGATGCCTACGAGCACCTGCAGGGCGTTTTCGGCCTGCGCATGCGCGTGGTCCGCATGAAGCTGGGCGATGAGTTCATCGAACTCACCGAATATCTCGCCCCGCGCGGACGGCCGATCCCCGTGGACTCGCGCTCCAACGACCGCTGGTTCCAGCACATCGCCATCATTGTGAGCGACATGGATCGTGCTTACAAACTGCTTCGCCAGCACAAGGTCGAGCACGCTTCCACCGGGCCGCAGACCCTGCCCGACTGGAATCCCAACGCCGGCGGCATCCAGGCGTTCTACTTCAAGGATCCGGACGGCCACCCCCTGGAGGTCCTGCAGTTTCCCGCCGGCAAGGGCGACCCCAAGTGGCAGCAGGCAGGCGGTCGGCTGTTCCTGGGCATTGATCACACCGCCATCGTAGTGTGGAACACCGATGAAACTCTGCGCTTCTATCGGAATCTTATCGGACTGAGAATCGCCGGCGAGAGTGAGAACTACGGTATCGAGCAGGAGCGTTTGAACAACGTATTCGGGGCGCGCTTGCGCATCACCGCCTTGCGCGCTGCTTCCGGGCCGGGCATCGAGCTGCTGGAGTACCTGGCGCCGCGTGACGGGCGCCCGTTCCCGCAGGACGAACACGCAAACGACATTATTCATCGCCAGACCCGGCTGGTGACTCGCGACTCCGACGCAGCCGCCGGCACGCTGCGAACGGCCAAGGTTCTGTTTGTATCGAGTGGCGTAACATCGGTCCCCGGCGCCGCACTCGGGTACCGCAAGGCGTTTCTAGTGCGCGACCCAGACGGTCATGTGCTGGAGTTCGCCGAACAATAAACGAGACCACGTAGCCCGGCCGTCCCGCGCGGGACCGGGCCAAGGGAAAACGATGAAGAAGACATTGACCGCCGAGGAAAAGCGTCTCGAGCAATCCCGTGAGCGCACCAGTCACTGGAAGCGCTGGGGTCCGTACTTGAGCGAGCGCGCCTGGGGCACGGTGCGCGAGGACTACAGCCCCGGCGGAACGGCCTGGGACTTTTTCCCGCATGACCACGCCCGCTCCCGCGTCTATCGCTGGAACGAGGACGGGCTGGCCGGTATCTCCGACCGTCATCAGAACCTCTGCTTCGCGCTGGCGCTGTGGAACGAGCGCGATCCCATCCTGAAAGAGCGCATGTTCGGCCTCACGGGCAACGAGGGCAACCACGGCGAGGACGTGAAGGAGCTCTACTTCTATCTCGATTCAACCCCCACGCACTCTTACATGAAGTATCTGTATAAGTATCCGCAAGCGGAATTTCCTTACGGCGACCTAGTGGAAGAGAACCGCCCTCGTGGCAAACAGGCGCCGGAGTACGAGATCCTGGACACGGGCATCTTCAACGACGACCGCTATTTCGACGTCTTCGCGGAATACGCCAAGGGCAGCCCGGAAGACATTCTGGTACGCATCACAGTCGCGAACCGCGGTCCGGAGACCGCGCGCCTGCATCTTCTGCCCACGGTATGGTTCCGTAACACCTGGTCGTGGCGAGAAGGCGAACCCAAACCGGTGCTGCGCGCCAACACCCGTCACAATCCGGCGCGCGTGCTCGAGCTGGAACACCAGGAACTCGGCCAGCGCTGGCTCTACTGCGAAGGACGCCCGGAGCTGCTGTTCACCGAGAACGAAAGCAACAGCCAGCGCCTGTTCGGCGTCGCCAATTCCTCACCCTACGTCAAAGACGGCATCAACGACCTTGTGATCCACGGCAACAAGGACGCTGTGAATCCGGCGCAGACCGGTACCAAAGCCGCGGTCCACTACATCCTCACGGTGGGCGCGGGCGAAACCGTGACCATCCGCCTGCGTTTGACTGACAAAGACCCGGGTGTGGGCAACGGTTTCCCTGTGGGCCGCGATTTCGACGGCGTCTTTGCCGACCGCCTGCGTGAGGCCGACGAGTTTTACGCCACCGTGATCCCACACGGGCTCTCTGCCGACGCGAAAAACGTGATGCGCCAGGCGCTGGGCGGCATGCTGTGGTCGAAGCAGTTCTATCATTATGTGGTACGCGACTGGCTGAACGGCGATCCCACACAACCGCCGCCGCCCCAAGGCCGCAAGTACGGCCGCAATCGCGAATGGACGCACCTGTACAACGCCGACGTAATCTCCATGCCCGACAAGTGGGAGTATCCCTGGTACGCGGCCTGGGACCTCGCTTTCCACTGTGTCTCGCTGGCACTGGTGGACTCGGATTTCGCCAAGGACCAGCTCATCCTCATGCTGCGCGAGTGGTACATGCATCCCAACGGGCAGCTCCCGGCGTACGAGTGGGCCTTTGGGGACGTGAATCCTCCCGTGCACGCCTGGGCAGCATGGCGCGTGTACAAAATCGAAAAGAAGCGCCGCGGCAAGGGCGACATCCAGTTTCTGGAGCGCGTCTTCCACAAACTGATGCTCAATTTTACTTGGTGGGTGAACCGCAAAGACGCCGAAGGCATGAACATTTTCCAGGGCGGCTTCCTCGGCCTGGACAACATCGGCGTGTTCGACCGCAGCGCCGCGCTGCCCACCGGCGGCCACCTCGAGCAATCCGACGGCACCAGTTGGATGGCCATGTACACACTCAACCTGCTTTCCATCGCGATGGAACTGGCCGATCAGAACCCGGCCTACGAGGACGTGGCCAGCAAGTTCTGGGAGCATTTCCTGCACATCGCGCACGCCATGAACCATCTGGGCCACGGCGAGATGGGCCTGTGGAACGAAGAAGACGGCTTCTACTACGACATTCTGCATTTGCCCAACGAGCGCATGGAGCCCATCAAGATCCGCTCCATGGTCGGCCTGATCCCGCTGTACGCCGTGGAGACCATGGAGCCGGAACTTCTGAACAAACTCCCCGACTTCAAGCGCCGTTTGGACTGGTTCATCGACAACCGTCGCGACCTCACGCAGAACCTCGCGTGCATGCGCACCCCTGGCCACGAGGAGCGCCGGTTGCTTTCCATCGTAGACGGCGACAAGCTGCGTCGCATCCTGCGCGTCATGCTCGACGAAAACGAGTTCCTTTCGTCATACGGAATCCGAGCATTGTCACGCTTCCACAAAGACAATCCCTACGTGATCCAGGTGAACGGCAGCGAGCATCGCGTGGACTACGAGCCGGCGGAGTCCAGCACCGGCCTCTTCGGCGGAAACTCGAACTGGCGCGGGCCCATCTGGTTCCCGGTGAACTTCCTGCTCATCGAATCGTTGCAGAAGTTCCACTACTACCTGGGAGATGATTACAAAGTTGAGTGCCCGACCGGTTCCGGCCGGATGATGAACCTGTGGGAAGTGTCACTGGAGATCTCGCGTCGTCTTAACCGCATCTTCCTGCGCGACGAGAATGGCCGCCGGCCGGTGCACGGCAACAACCAGCGCTATCAGAAGGATCCGCACTGGCGTGATCTGCTGCTCTTCAACGAATACTTCCACGGCGACAACGGCTCCGGTGTCGGTGCCGGCCACCAGACCGGATGGACGGGACTCGTTGCCAAGCTGCTGCAACAGAGCGGCGAGAGCATCCGCCAGCTGGACGCCGAGCTGGAGCCTGAACTTCAAGAAGTTAAAGCGGTACGCTAACTATCGGGGGCAAAATCATGCAGGTACAGATGGAAGCGGAAATGGATAAAACGCCACAAGCCGGCCAGATGAAGGCCATCGCTGTCATGCCCGGCAAACCCGGCAGCGTTCACCTCGCGAGCATGCCCAAGCCTTCGCTCAGCGAAGTTCCGGAAGGACGCGGCGTGCTGGTCAAAGTGCTGCGCGTGGGTGTGGACGGCACTGACAAAGAAATCAACGCCGCCGAGTATGGCGCGGCTCCTCCGGGATTCGACTTCCTGGTCCTTGGCCACGAGAGCTTTGGCCGCGTGGTCGAGGTTGGCCCGAACGTCACCGAGTTCCAGCCCGGCGATTACGTGGTGGCCACGGTGCGCCGTCCGGGATCGAGCATTTATGACCGCATCGGTCTGCAGGACATGACCACCGACGACACCTACTTCGAGCGCGGCATCAACCTGCTGCACGGATT
>JBOGLL010000157.1:0-2896 GCA_050746065.1 Terriglobales bacterium
GGCGAACACCGGGGTCGCGGCCCTGCTGGCCCTGGTGGCGCCCTTCAGCCCATCGCCGGCAATCTGGATTGCTGCGGCGGCGGCGGCCATGGCCGAGGCCGCGGCCGACACCGTCTCCAGCGAACTGGGTCAAGCCGCCGGCGGGCCCACCTACCTCATTACCAGTTTGCGCGCCGTGCCTCCCGGGACCAACGGCGGCGTGAGCCTGGCGGGAACGCTGGCGGCGGTGCTGGCGGCCGCCATCGTGGCCGGGACCTGTGCCGCATTCGGAGTGGTCACCGGCCGGCAAGCGGCCGTAGTTACGGGGGCTGCAGTCGTGGGCATGTTCGCGGACAGCTTTCTGGGCGCAACGGCCGAGCCGCGAGGCCTGCTGAACAACAACCAAGTGAACCTGGCGGGCACGCTGGTGGCGGCGGGGGTGGGATTTGTAATTTGTAATTTGTAATTTGTAATTTGCGATTTGCGATTTGTGAGGGAGCCAATTAAAAATTACAAATCGCAAATTACAAATCGAGACTGTCCTGGAGAACCATGCGATCCATCCTATCCCTGTGCCTTGCCCTTCTGTCGTCACTTGCAGCATTCGCCCAGCAGTATGACGTGCTCATCCGCAACGGCCGCGTGGTGGACGGTAGCGGTAATCCGTGGGTGTATGCCGATGTGGGAATCCGCGGCGACCGCATTGTTTTCGTCGGCCGTGCGCCCGCGAGCGCCTCTGCCCAGCGCACCATTGACGCCACAGGCCTAGTGGTGGCGCCGGGATTCATCGACATGCTGGGGCAGTCGGAAATCAGCCTGCTCATCGATCCTCGCGCGGTCAGCAAGATCACCCAGGGCATCACCACGGAGATCACCGGCGAAGGCAGCTCGGTGGCGCCGCTCGACGACCGGCTGGCACGCGAAGCGCGCAAGCTCGAGCGCCTGGAGCGACTGGGCATCCCGGTAGACTGGCGCAGCTTCGACCAGTACTTTGCGCGGCTCGCGAAACAGGGCGCCGGCATCAACCTGGGAACGTTCGTAGGCGCAGCCCAGGTGCGCCGCATGGTGATCGGCGACGCCGACCGCGCACCCACAAGCAAGGAACTGGCGCGCATGGAGGCTCTGGTGGACGAAGCCATGCGCCAGGGTGCGATGGGCGTTTCCAGTTCGCTCATCTACGCTCCCGGTTCGTACGCCAAGACGGAAGAGTTGATTGCGCTGGCGCGGATGGCGGCGCGACACGGCGGCATCTACGCGTCCCACATTCGCAACGAGAGCGACGGCATTCTGGAAGCGCTGGACGAAGCCTTCCGCATCGGCCGCGACGCCGGATTGCCGGTCGAGATCTGGCATCTCAAGACAGCCGGCAAACAGAACTGGGGACGCATGGGCGAGGTCCTGATGCGCATTGAGCAGGCGCGGGCGGGCGGCCTCGATGTCACCGCAGACCAGTATCCGTATATCGCATCGTCCACGACGCTGAGCGCGTGCATCCCGCCCAAGTATCAGACCGGCGGCACAGAAGATTTCCTAGCCCGCCTGCGCGACCCCGCCCAGCGCGCCGCCATGCGCAAGGACATACTGACCTTGCACGGCTCGGATTTTGACAACACCTGGCTGGGCGTGAAGGGCCCGGAGGGCATCCTGATCGCCTCCGTGCCGGATCCGGCCCTGAAGAAATACGAAGGCAAGAACATGGCGGAGATCGCCGCCATGCAGAATAAAGATCCGATGGAGGCCATGTTCGATCTGGTGCTGGCCGGCGAGGACCGCGTGGGCGCTGTCTACTTCGAGATGAACGAGGATGATGTACGCTTGGCCCTGCGCCATCGCTGGGTCGCAATCAATAATGATTCCCAGGCGGCCAGCCCTGAAGGTCCGCTGGGGGAGTCGAAAACCCATCCGCGGGCGTACGGATCGTTTCCTCGCATTCTGGGAAAATATGTCCGCGATGAAAAGCTCTTGCCTCTGGAGGACGCCATCCGCAAGTTCACTTCCCTGCCCGCACAGCGCATGAAGCTGAAAGACCGCGGCCTGCTGCGCGAGGGCTACTTCGCGGACGTCACCATTTTTGATCCCGCGACCGTGCGCGACCTGGCGACGTTCGAAGACCCGCACCGGACGTCGGTGGGAATCGAATATGTGTTTGTCAACGGTGTGCTCGCACTTGAGAAAGGCAAGGTCACGGGGAAGCTGGGTGGAAGGCCGTTGCGCGGACCGGGATATGGAACGGAATCCCCCCAGAAAGCAGCGGAAGTGACGGCTCCGCGACCGATTCACACTCCTGACCCTGAGTTTCCGCACGAAGGGTGCAGCACTGGGACCGTGGTGCTTTGGGCTGTGATCGGAGAAGATGGCCGTGTCAAAGAGGCCGGCGTGGAGCGCGGCCGAGGCAAGGGCCCCGATCGGAAAGCCCTGGAAGCCGTGCGCCAATGGCGATTCGAGCCCGCTCGTAAGAATGGAACGCCGGTCAAGGTTCGAATTAACATCGAAGTGAATACTCGCTGCGAGTGAACCCTATGCCCCTCCGACTATTTCTCATCTCGTGCGCTCTCGCAATTACCCTGGCACTCCTTGCCCAGCGCACACCGCCCGCACCGCCGCCACAGACCGGTTTCTCGCTGGTCTACGACCTCACGCATGCGGAGAGTGAGAAGTTTCCCAACTGGGAGGGCTCGGAGAAGTCCCCCTTTGAAGCGAAGAAGCTGGCGGACATGGAGCGTGACGGCTACTTCACGCGCACCTTCTGCACGCAGGAGCATTTCGCCACGCACATGGACGCGCCCGCTCACTTCGCCGTGGGCCGCTGGACCGTGGACCAGATCCCTCCCCAGCGCCTCATTGGGCCGCTGGTGGTGCTGAACGTTGCGCCCAGGATTCAGACGAACGCCGACTACCAGATCACCGTGGACGACGT
>JBOGLL010000158.1:0-14059 GCA_050746065.1 Terriglobales bacterium
GCTGTCCGTAGAGTCCTTCTATTACTACCCCGACCAGGACCGCGTCCTGCACGAATTGTTTCGCACGATGGCGCCGCGCGGGCGGCTGTTCATTCTGATCAACCTGTACAAGGACAATCCCTACTCACTGCGCTGGGTGGAGGAGCTGAAGGTCGCGGTGCATGCGCACTCGGAAGCCGAATACGTGGAGATGCTGAAGCAGCACGCGTTTGAGGACGTAGAGGCACGGCGTATTCCTGACGACTCGCCGACGCCCGATGAGTACACCGGCAAGTGGTTCAAGAACGCCGCCGAACTGCGCGAGTTCAAGCGCATCGGAGCGCTGCTGTTGATGGGGACCAAGCCGGACTTTCGCTCGCCGGCGCCGGGATACCAAATCTATTAGCCACAGAGACACCGAGGCACAGAGGTTTTAGGAAGTAGCTGGGCTTCGCCGACTTACCCTGGACAGACAGGAGCCAACGAAGCACTAAGAATTTGTGTGTCCTCTGTGGCTCTGTGGCAAACCCTTATACCGCGTCGGAGACGCTGGAGAAGGTAAAGTCGCGGACCTTCATGGCGGGCACGACGCGGTTTCCGGTGCGCACAGAACGGCCCAGCATCTCGACGTTGGCCAGCACGTTGGCGGGGCTTTCGTTCCAGCGCAGGTTCATCACCGGGTGGGAGATCTTGCCCTTTTCGATCCAGAAGAGGCCGTCGCGGGTGAGTCCGGTGAGCTGCACGGTCTGCGGATTGACGAAGCGGACGTACCAGAAGCGTGTGACCAGAAGGCCGCGGTCGGTGGCGCGGACCAGGTCCTCGACGGAGTGATCTTCGCCGTCGAGGACGAGGCGAGAACCGGGGTCGGGCGTAGCCTTCGCGTTTTTCTGCTGCGCCCAGTAGCGGGTGTAGGCGAGGTTCTTCACCACGCCCTTGTCGATCCAGGCGATCTTTTCCGCGGGCAGGAAGCTGCCGGTGTCGTCGCCGCCGCCAAAGAAAAGCTGGCCGGTGCCGCCCAGGGTGGTGGAGATGTCTCCGCTCCAGGGCAGGCCGTTCTGGCGCGGGTCGAAGGGATCGGTGCGGGCGGTGATCTTCTCCGAGAAGAGCTTCTCGCCGAGGCGGGTTCCTCCGCCTTTCTTGGTGAGCAGGGAGCGGCCTTCTTCGGCGGCGCGGGCGTCGAATCCGCCGAACATGAACAGCATGAGACCGGAAACGGCCGCGGGCTCGAGCACCACAGTGTACTTGCCGGGCTCGATGGGCCGTGACTTCTGCGAGAGGACGGACTTGTCGATGGCGATGCCGGCGATGCGCGACGCGTCCAGGTCGCCCATGCGCACGCTCTCAGCAGACGCCCAGCCGGAGCCGGTGCCGTCCGCGGTGCGCACGGTGAGTGAGAACTCGGCGTCGGTGCGTTGCGCGTAGGCGAAGTTACCGCGCTTGTTGCCCAGCGCCAGGGACTCGGTCTCCAATTCGTAATAGCCGGCGGCACGCAGTTTCTGCTTTTCCGCGCCGTCAATGGCGGCTTTGATGCCGGGAATCATCTCCTTCTGTCCGGCGCGGCTGGTGGCTGCGTCGAAACTGGAAGTTTCGGGATACTTCTGTGGGCTGAGCGGCTCGACGTACTCCGGATCCTGCGGCGCGAAGCCGGCCAGTGCTTCAGCACGCTCCACGGCCGCGTGCAGGGAATCGTTGGAGGCTTCGTTGGTCGCGACAGTGCCGGTGCTGCGGTCCTTGGTGACGGAGATGTTGATGGCCATGCCGGAAGACTTGCCGCTGGTAGTGATGGAATTGGCGGCGAAGCGGGTTTGCGCCAGGTCGAGCGCGCCTACGGTGACCGCACACTCACCGGCCTTGGAGAAGGAGAGCGCCTTCTCGACCAGTTGTTTGGCTTCGTCGCGGTTCAACATTCCTGATCTCTTTTCGCGCCCTCCTGTTGCCCCACGACCGAGGTCGGGGCCAGTCGGGCGCGAGGTTCATTGACGCCTTTCCCAGGGCTTACGATCGCGTGAGCGCTTCGCGCCCACACGCTCCCCGCCCTGGGCTACCTTATTCCGCCCCGCAAGGCGGGGCTGGAGTTGGAGCGCCCGGACAGCATCGCTCATCCTCCGTGCATTCAGAATCGGGACGGAGCCAAATGATCATTTGAATCGATCCATCCTTTTTAATCGCAAAGTCCTCAATCCGTGCGCAGCACGTTGATCTGCCGGAACAGTGACGGGGCCGAGCCGTGGCTCATGGCGTTGAGCTGGACGGGCTCGCCCTTGCCGTCGGAAGTCAGGCCGTGGTTCACCCAGAAGCGGTGGTCGGCAGTGGCCGCGAATTGCGTCCAGAAATCGGGCGTGCGCGACTGGTAAGCCACGCGCGAGATCATTTTCCCTTTCTTGCCCTTCTTGATCTCCCAGAAGGCATCGCCGCCGAACTGGAAGTTGTAGCGCTGCTGGTCGATGGACCAGGAGCCGCGCCCGTCGATCAGGATGCCGTCGTCCACCATCCCGATGAGGTCGTCGAGGGTGCGGGGCGTGGGGCTGGGCTTGAGCCAGACGTTGGGCATGCGCTGGAAGGGAATGCTGTCGAAAGAATCGGCGTAGCAGCAGCCGCGCGATTCTTTCTCGCCGATCCAGTGCGCCTGCTCACGAGTGGTCTGGTAGCCGACGAAGATGCCGTTCTTGAAGATGTCGAAGGAAGTGGCCTTCACGCCGTCGTCGTCGTAGCCCACCGTGGACATGGCGCGAGGCAGGTTGCGGTCGCCGATTACGTTCATCAATTCGCTGCCCACGCGGAACTTGCCCAGCTTGTCGGTGGTGAGGAACGACGTGCCCGCGAGGTTGGCCTCCATGCCCAGGGCGCGGTCGAGTTCGGTGGAGTGGCCGCAGCTCTCATGGATGGTCAGCGCCAAGTGGTTGGGCATCAAGACAAGATCCTTCTTGCCGGGCTCGACGGGCGGCGCGGATAGGTGCTCGACGACCTCTTCACCCACGCGGCGCGCATTGCCGGGCAGGTCGGCTTCCTCAACCGCCTCGTAGCCCGCGGTGTAGGGCGAAGGCGAGTAGACGCGCTGGCGGGAGACGCGCGTCTCCAGGTCGCGAGCGCGGGCTGAGACCTGTCCGTAGGACTGGACAATGTATTGCTGGATGCGCGAGCCCTCGGTGGAGGCGAAGAACTTGTCTTCGGTGTGGGCCACGATCACTGAGCGCGCCGAAAAGACCTTGGGTACAGCCTTCGCTTCCGAGTTTGCCTTCTCCATGAGCGCCAGTTTTTCCGCAACGGTCACGTCGAACGGATCCTTGCGGTGGGGCGTGGTCCACTTGTCCACGTAGACCGGAACGGGCGCCAGTTGCACCGGCTGCTTCTGCAGCGCCGAGTTGGCCTTGGCCACGGCCACGGCTTCCCGGGCCACGCGGGTGATTTCGTCCTTTGTCACGATGCGGCTGGCAGCGAATCCCCAGGTGCCGCCGGCAATGACGCGCACGCCGAAGCCGAAGCTCTGCAGCTCGTTGACGACCGGAACGTGGTTGAGTTTGCCGGAGTCGGGGCCGGGCGTGGTGAGGAGCTGCACCACCTGGTCGCGGTAGCGGTTGATGCGAATGTCGGCGTAGGTGGCGCCGGCCTTCTTGGCCGCGTCGAGCGCGACATCGGCAAGCGCGGAGAGCAGGGCCGAGGGCTGTCCCTGACCAGTGTTCTGGGCGTTGAGCTCAGGGAGTCCAAACAGCTCGTTTGCCCAGGCTGCGGCGGCGGCGCTGCAGGTCAGAGTGACGAACTGGCGGCGAGAAAGGGGCATGGCGTACCTTGAGGCAGTGAAAGGAGTTTCTATCAGAATCGTCGAGGTGGCGCAATATTGAGGTCACTTCAATACGGGGTCATTAAACCTGCCCAAAAGGCCACTGGACTGAGCTGGCTATCTCCTTCGCGGACGAGGAGAGCTCGATGGAATGCTGCTCGTGGAAGGGGGCCCACATGCACGGCTTCGATGTAGGGCATAAGGTTGTGCTTATAGGCCTTTTCCGAATTCCACCTATTTACAAGTTCGGACCTGGAAACAAGACAAGACGCGACTTTCTGACGGTCTATCTCAATCCAAACTGCACCGCCCCAGCTCTCAATAAAAGGAACAAATACGTGCCACGAGCTCAGGCGGTACTCTTGTCCGTACTTCTCAGGGTCGAATTCATCGAAGTCGAAGAGGCTGACAGCGCCAAGTTTGCGCGCGTAAGAGCAGCAGTCTTCGCCGCCTACCGCCTTCCAATTTTGAATGCCAGGCTCTGGCAAAATCGCACCACTAGCCAGAATGGCATTAAAGCGATCTGGATGGGTTGTGTGCCACAGCCCACCGCGAAGCTCCGCCAGGATAAGGTCCTGCATCAGCCCCCGTGTCACCCTTTTACGTATGTGCTCCTTGCATGCCCTCAATTGCAGTTGGTGTACGTAATGTTTCCGATTCTCTGGCTGGTGCAGTTGACCCTGGGTCTATTGGGGACTATGGGCGGCACGACGTAGGGCTGAACGGGCTTGTTCAGGCTTTGCAGCAAGAGGAAGGTTTGCAGGGCTTGCTCACGGCGGAGCTGCTTTTCGGTCTCAGGATTGTGCGTCGGGACGGAAGCGCTCTGCTGGACGGCAGCAAGGCGGTTGTACCTACCAGCCAGAAGATTGTAGTCGGCAGATAGAGCGTCATACTCCTTCATGAGGATTTCGTGGTCTCTGGCAGCTTCGGAGAGCATTCGACCAAAATCCTCAGCGGTGAGGAACTGGTGCTTGTTCTCAAGCGCGGAGTCAAGGTTGGTTGGCGTGACGAGCACAAACTTGCCCTCGGGCGATACGAGCACGAACTCAACATCACCGCTGGGCTGCATCAGGGCTATAGCCTTGTTCCCAGCAAAAACACCCTGGGAGAATGCCGCGGTCGCGGCACAGACCAAGAGGAGCAGAGCGATTATCAGCGTGCGGTTCATAATTAGCTCCAATTGAACTTGATAGTCAGCAGCAAAGATCGGGCGGCGACTTTTGCAGTCGCCGGCTACCTTCTTTGGGGTCAGCACACTCCAGGAAAAGTTCGACCGCCTCCTTCAAGTTGGCGGTGGCCTCCTCTACTGAGGCCCCTTGGCTGGCAATGTCCAGTTCAGGGCACAAGGCAACGTACACGTCGCCGTCGCGTTCGAGGATGGCCGTGTAGCTGGCAGTCATGAATAGTCCCTTCTTATCTATTCTAAGGGGAAAGCGCCGGCTTGCGCAGCGAAAGTTAACACCTCCGTGGGGAGACGCAGCAAGCTGCGTCTCTACAGGAGTGGGAAGTCAGCAGGAGGCAAGTTGACACTCCCAAGGGCGCGTCCATAGACTGCTGGGTTGGGAGCAAGTTTCGGCGCATACCCATGGCCTGGCTGCAGAACAAGTTCGAGAAGAACTTTCTGATCACCTCGGTGGACTACGTGTTCAACTGGGCGCGGAAGTCGGCGCTCTGGCCCATGACGTTCGGGCTGGCTTGCTGCGCCATCGAGATGATCGCGTCATCCACGGCACGGTTCGACATCGCGCGCTTCGGATCGGAAGTCTTCCGGCCCAGTCCTCGGCAGAGCGACCTGATGATCGTGGCCGGGACGGTGACCCTGAAGATGGCGCCGGTGATCCAGCGCATTTATGCGCAGATGCCCGATCCCAAGTGGGTGATCTCCATGGGCGCGTGTTCGTCTGTGGGCGGCCCGTTCAATACCTATGCCGTGCTGCAGGGCGTGGACAAGATCGTCCCCACGGATGTGTATGTGATCGGGTGCCCGCCGCGCCCGGAGAACCTGTTCTACGCGCTGCTCAAGCTGCAGGACAAGATCGACCAAATGTCGCTCGCCAAGAAGCCTACCGAAGTGCGGCTGGACGAGAGCATGGCGGAGGCGTTTAAGCGACAAGTAATGATTGCTCAAACCCTGCAGCCGAAATAGGGCGAGATCCTTCGCTGTGCTCAGGATGGCGGCCCCGGGCTCGGACGCCCGGGAAGGCGCCGCCACTTCAAGCGGCAAGTAATGATCGCACAGACGCTGCAGCCAAAATAGCGAGTGCAGAGTGCCAGGACCTAGTACCCAGTACCCAGTACCCAGAAAAATCTCCTCTATGGCTGAGTTCGTAAAGATTTGTTCCAAGGCGGATCTTCCCGACAACGACGAGGCGAAAGAGTTCGCCTGCGGCGAAAACAAGATGGTTTGCGTTGCCAACGTGGCCGGAGAGCTCTCCGCCATGGACAACGTTTGCCTGCATCGCGGGGGGCCGCTGGGGCAGGGCGTGGTCGCCGACGGCACCTTGATCTGTCCGTGGCACGGCTGGCAGTACAACCCCAAGACCGGAGAAGCCGTGCATAGCCCCGATGCGAAGGTGGCGGTGTATCCCATCAAGGTGGAAGGCGACGACGTGATGGTGGAGGTCTAGAACCCGCCGACGCAACGACAGAGTTGAGTTTGAGCAACGCTTATGCGATATTTCCTCACATGAAGTTCCTGATCACGATCTTTCAAGACGAAGATGGCGTTTATGTAGCGGAATGCCCGGCGATTCCCGGTTGTGTCAGTCAGGGGAAGACGGAAGGGGAAGCAGAAAAGAACATTCAGCAGGCAATCCGCGAGTGCCTTGAGGTCCGCGCTGAGAAGGGCATGCCGCTCACCGTTACAACTCGGCACGTGGAAGTCGCTGTTTGATGGCAACCCTCCCGCTTCTTCGACCCCGTGAGGTGGTGAAGGCGCTGGAGAAGTTGGGATGGACGGTGGTTCGTCAGAGAGGAAGCCACATCATCCTCACCAAGCCCGGCCATATTGCGACGCTCTCTGTCCCCGACCATGATCAAGTTGCCCGTGGAACTTTGCGGAGCCTCCTGAGCAAGGCCGGCATTCCCGTTGAGGAATTTCTCGAAGCATTGCAGAGATAGGCCGTTTGTCGAAAGATGTGTCCCATGAGCCCCGTTACTCATTTTCTGTTCGGCTGGATGGTGGCCAACACCGGGGGCTTGCAGCGGCGGGATCGAGCGCTGGTAGCTATAGCCGGCGTGATCCCCGACATCGACGGGCTGGGCGCACCGGTAGAAGTCCTGACCAAGAACTGGGAGCGTCCCCTGGCCTGGTTCTCGGAGTATCACCACACGTTCCATAACATCACCTTTGCCGTAGTGACGGCGGCGCTGGCATTTGCGCTGGCTACGCGACGATGGAAGACAGCGGTGCTGGTGTTCCTGAGTTTTCATCTGCACCTGCTGTGTGATCTTGCAGGAGCGCGCGGACCCGACGGCCACCAATGGCCCATCCCCTACCTGAAGCCGTTCTCCGATGCCTGGGAGCTCACCTGGAGCGGGCAGTGGGCGCTGAATGCATGGCCGAATTTTGCCATCACGGGCGTGCTGCTGATCGCGACCTTCTACCTGGCGTGGCGGCGCGGTTTCTCGCCGCTGGAGATCGTTTCCCAGAAGGCCGATGGAGCATTTGTGAAGACAGTGAGGAGCCGCTTTCCGCGTACGGCGGTATCAGGGTAGTACGGAAGAAATGAAAACCGCCGAGGACGCCGAGGGAACCCATGGCTGAGACGATCAAGCAGTACAAGCAGCGAATCCTGAGCTATACGAGCGGAAAGAAGCCACTCGCGGTGCAGCGAGCGACGCCGGGGCGGCTCGCCTCGCTGCTACGCGGACGCAGCCGCAAGCAGCTCTCGCGTAAGCCGGCACCGAAGAAATGGTCGGTGACGGAGATCCTCGCCCATTTGTCGGAAACGGAGATCGTGGTGGGATGGCGCCTGCGCATGATGCTGAGCAGAAGCGGCTCGCCCATCCAGGCCTATGATCAGGACCGGTGGGCGGCGAGCGGCAAGTACGCGCGCCGCGATCCGCGACACTCGCTCGAACTTTTCCGGGCCGTGCGCGAGGCCAACCTGCGGCTGCTGAAGGCGCTGAGCGCGAAACAGTGGAAACAGTACGGTATGCACGCCGAGCGGGGCCGCGAGTCCATCGCCGACACAGCCCGCATGATCGCCGGCCACGACTTGAACCACCTGCTGCAGATCCGGCGCATCCTCACGAAATGAAAACCGCGGAGGATGCGGGCCTTGATTTCACCTCAGGGGCTGAAGCCCCAAGTCTCATTGGGTCCCGGGCGGCACGGTCGCTGCGCAAGTGGGGCCTGAAGGCCCCACCTACCGAGCCGTGCCCTTCCGAAATCCCCTTCCCGAAATCCAGCGACGTCAGCTTTCGCGGACGTCTGGACTCGTGCGCCCGCAGGGTCCTCCCGAGGGTCATTCCTAAGCCATTGCCATCTATGGCAAACTGTTACGGCCTTTCCGGAGGATGCATGAAGAACACTTTGTCGAAGTCGCTGGCGCTTGCGGTTGTGCTGCTGGTGGCGGGCACGGCCTGGGCGGACGTCAAGGTCCGCACCAAGAACACGATGTCCGGGCACTCCACGGAGTCCGCGGTGTACATCAAGGGCGCGCGGCAGCGCAGCGAGATGCAGATGGGCCCGGGCATGACCCTGACCAGCGTGATGCAGTGCGACCAGAAACGCATCGTGCAGATCAACGACCGTTGCAAGGTATACATGGTCTCGTCGACCGATGAAGAGGAAGCTCCGGCAGGACCTGCCGCAGCGCCTGCTCCCACGACGCCGGTCAAGAAGACGACTCGCGGCGGTGTGATCACCTTCGTTTCCACTACCACTGACACCAACGAACGCAAAACCATGTTCGGATATGTGGCGCGCCATCTGAAGAGCAGCATGAAGTCGGAGTCTTCGCCGGACGCCTGCGCCAAAAGCGATTTCCGCATGGAGGCCGACGGCTGGTATGCCAACTTGTCCGTGGGTCTTACCTGCTCCGCCGCGGGGAGCATGAGCCGGGCCAGCGGCGGACCGCAACCTCCCGATTGCCAGGACCGGATCCGTTCGCGTCGTACCGGCCCTAATCCCGGGTATCCGTTGCAGGAGACCCGGACCATCTACAGCGGCGGGCAGTCGTTCACGACCACTACCGAAACCCTGGAGCTTTCCAAGGACACCCTGGACGCCGGCCTATTTGAGATTCCCGCGGGCTACCGCGAAGTGAAAAGCCAGCAGGAACTGATGTGCATGGGCGACATGCAATCCATGATGGCCAAGGCCATGAAAGGCGAGATGTCCGAGGAAGAAATGGAAGCGGCCATGGCTGCGGCGGGGGCAGCCGGGAAGCCCAAGGGCCCCGGCCAGGCTGCGGTGAAGGGGTCGGGAAAGCTGCGTATCGGTGTAGTGGGCTTCGTCAACCAGACCCAGACTTCGCTGCCCATGGAGTCACCCCGTCAGCGGCTGATTGACGAGATCATCGCGATGGACGTGGATGCCGTCGCGCTTGACCAGGAAACGCCCAATGAGATCGTGGCCGAGGCGCGCGAGAAGAAGTGTGACTTCATCCTCTATACCGACGTCACCAAAGTGAAGCAGTCCGGCGGCAAGCTAGGCGGCATGTTCGGCAAAGTGACGGGAGGAGCCGGAGGCGCAGGGAAGTACGAAGCAGCCGTAAACTTCCGCCTCTTTGCTATTGACGACGAAGGGGCTCGCCTGTCATCCACAGCGTTCACCAAGGGAGAAGGTGAGGCCAGCGAGGTGCTGTCGTTGGTGATGCCGGATGAGGCCCGGCAGGCGGTGGACGAGGCGCGGCGGAAGAAATAGCCAGGAATGAAAACCGCAGAGGACCCAGGGGATTCAGAGATTCTGCGGTGGATTATCCTCCAGCGTCATCTATCCCAAGAATTCCAGGAATTTAGCGCTCTCGAAGCCAGGAAAAACCGCCTTCAAATCCTTGTTTCCGATGTGACGGGTGACGGCTTCACCCAGCACAGTGCGGAAATCGGTGGTGAGTGCGAGGTCGCGTCCTTCATAGAGCTGGCCTTCACTCAGCCCCGGCCACTTGCCGTAGACCCTTCCGCCCTTGACCGGCCCGCCGATAACGAACATCACGTTGGCGTGGCCGTGATCGGTGCCGCGGTTGCCGTTTTCGCGCGCCGTGCGTCCGAACTCGGACAGGGTGACGACCACGGTGTCTTCGCCGAGGTCGCCCAGGTCGGTCCAGAACGCGGCCAGTGATTCGGCGAACTGGCGCGAAAGATTGGCAAGCTGGCCCTGGACGCCGCCTTCGTTCACGTGATGGTCCCATCCGCCGACGTCGGCGAAGGCCACTTCGACACCCAGGTCGGCCTTCAATAGTTGGGCGAGCTGGCGGAGGCTGTCGCCCAAGCGTCCGCGCGGATAGCGCGCGCCGCGCGCCGGCGTGTAACGCCCAGGGTCGGCGGACTTGAGCATCTTCACGGCGTCGAAAGTCTCGCGGCCGGTGCCGTGCAGCACGGTGTCCACCGACTCTGCGTACATCGCCTCGAACGTCTTGCTCACCGGCTGCGCCGACGGGTTGCGCCCGCCGACGCCGAACTCGTTGATGTTGTTCAGGGCAATGGCGGGCTGGGTTCCGGCGAGGGTACGCGGCAGAGTCGTACCCAGCGCCAGGGCGCGGAAAGGGCTGGCGGCTTTGGCCGGTGCGGGCTCCCGCAACGCGCGGTTGAGCCAGCCGTCTTCGGTGGACTTCACACCGGGCGTGCCGGACTCCATGTAGTCCTGGGCGTCGAAGTGAGAGCGCGTGCCGTCGGGAGAGCCGGCTGCGTGCACCAGGGCGAGGTGCTTCGCGTCCCACAGCGGCTTGAGCGACGACATGGCAGGATGCAGCCCGAAGAAGCCGTCGAGATCGAGCACCGACTCGGCGCCGCGACGCGGTTGTGGAATCGCGATCGAGGGACGCATGCGGTAGTAGGCCGACTCGCCGTACGGCACAACCATGTTCAGGCCGTCGGCCGCGCCGCGCTGGAAAATCACGACGAAACGCTTGCGGCCCGCGGTTTCCGCGCCCAAGGCCGCGCGGGTGAGGAAGCTCGGCACCGCGGCGGTGGCCGCGATGGCCAGGGCGCCGTTCTTCAGGAAGATGCGACGTGTTAGTGGCATATCGTTTCCAGTTTCGAGTACTGAGTACCGAGTTGCGAGTTTCTTGCCAGTTGCTAACGACTAACGACTAACGACTAATTGCTACCTCCTCTGAAATTCCGGCGAGCCGAGCAGCAGGCCAATCATTACGCCCGGGCCGGACGGTGATGCGGGCGAGTTGCCCGCGTCCATGCCCTGCACCAGGTTCACCTTGGGGTTGCCGAGCTGCTTTCGTATGGTGTCGTGGGTCTGGCGTGACACGTCTCCGGCCAGCAGCGATTGCTCCAGCGCGGTCAGCGCGATTTCGGTATTGCCGGGAACAGAAGACCCAAGCAAGTGCTGCGCGTCCAGCTTGATGCCTGGCAGGCGTCCGGTACCGAGTCCCAGGGCAAAGTTCATGCGATTGAGCAGCGCCGCCGAGTTCACCCAGGCCTCCGCCTTCATGGAGTAGCCGGTGGGAGGCTGCGCGGCGTAGAGCGGCATGCCCAGCTTGTTGAGCGCGCCCACGAGCGCCATGCCGTTCGATACATCGGCGCCAGTGGCGCGTACGGCAGAGGCCACGAATTCGAGCGGTGTTTTCACCTTGGCGCGGTAGGCCTCAGAGGACCAGAACTCGGGCGAGCGGAACAGCGTGCGCAGCACTTCCTTGATGTCGCCGCCCGACCTCTGAAAACTTGCGGCCATGCGCTCGACCAGCGCCGCGGGAGCCGCGTCGGAAACGAAGCGCTGTGCCAGCTTGGTGGAGATGAACTTTGCCGTCGAAGGATGGCGTGCCAGCATCTTGAGCACCTGTTCGCCTTCCTTCTTGCCGGACTCGGAGATCTTCTGGCCGAGGACGGTCTTGTCGCCGGGCTCGTGCATGCGGCCGTTGTAATCGAAGCCGCCGCCCAGACGGGGCTGGCGGATGGTCCATCCAGTGAAGACGCGGGCCACTTCGGTGACGTCCTTCTGGGTGTAGCCGCCGTTCACACCCAGCGTGTGCAGTTCCATCAGTTCGCGGGCGTAGTTCTCGTTCAATCCGCGGCGCTGCTGCTGTTGCTGCTGACGGCGCTGCATCTGCTCGTCGTTGCCGTTGTCTCCACGCGGGCGGGATTCACCTTCGCCGGGGAAACGATTGCGGCCCAGGCTTCCCAGGAGCCCACCGCGACGACGCTGGGCCCGGCCGGGGGCGGCCGGGCTACGCTGGGCGAACTGAGACTTCGGGCCGACGCTCTGCCAGTTGTCGAGATAGAACAGCATGGCCGGGCTCTCGGCGGTGGAGGCGAGCAGCTCTTCGAACTTACCCAGCGCGTGCGGGCGGATGACGTCGCGCTCGTAGGCGGTGATCAGATAGCGGTCGGCGCCCTTGTTGATGAATACGTTGAAGTGGTTGAACCAGAAGTCGGTCATCACTTCTTCGAGTTGGCGTTCAGAGTACACGGCACGCAGGATCTTGGCTTGCTGCAGCTCCGTGGTTACGACCATCTGCGGATTCACCAGCGCCATCACAGTCTCGCGCTGCTCGGGCGTGAACTCGGAGAACAAGCGTTCGCGCTCTTCTGGGCCGAGGGCGCGGGCAAGGGCGCGGCGTTCGTCGTTCGACATCTTCATCAGCGCCTGGAGCCGCTGCTCGGGCGTCATGGCGAGCAGTTCCTCGGCCTTCAGGTCGGCATACATGCGCGCCTCGCGACGGCGCGCGCGAGCTTCCGGATCCATCTGTGGGTCGGATTCGTCCTCGCGTGGGGCTGACATTTCGTTTTCATTTGCTGTGGCGCCTTGCCCGTTCTGGCGGTCGCCCTTCTGTTGCCGCTGTTGGCGATCGCGATAGCGCTCCAGGCCCGCTTCGTAGACAGCGCGCTTTTCAGGGTCGCTGGGCATGGGGGCGCGGCCCTGGGCCACGGCCCTCAGCAGCGGCGGAGGAGGAAAGTTCTCCACCATCTCACGGGAGTCCATCTTGAGGGTGCGGAAAGGGGCGAGGCGGGCTTCGAGGGCCTTGTCAGAAATGCTTTCCGGGCGAAGCTGTTTTTCGATCCACTTCTCGACGCCCAGAGCCGCGACCTGTTCGACCTCACCCGGCCGCGGGCCGAAGGTGAGGCGATTGAGGGCGTGGAGGGCGCGCTTGCGCTCGTAGGTGGGTGCGCTCTTGTCGCCGGCCACCAGCCACGGGGACGGCAGGCCTAACATCAGCGCCAGCAGCAGTGCCAGGACTCTCTTGGTGGTGCACATGAAGTAAATGGACTCCGTGGTACCGGTCTTGTGGAAGGTAAACCCGGAGCGGGGGAAAAGTTGCGGGGATCTCAACGCAGAGGCGCAGAGGAAAGCGAACCACGAAGGACACATGAAGGGAATTGTCGGCGCCGCGGCAGGGTCGCCGCTCCAGAGAGTTGGTTCAGGGTAGGGATCCCTCGCTGCGCTCGGGACTGAAAATCAAGCCGAGTAGACGCGGCCCTTGTTAATGCGGTAGTTGAGGGAGGCGGCGATCTGGTCGATGTCCACGGGAGCGATGTTGCACTCCAGGCGCTCGTCGAGGAAGACGGGTTTGTTGCGGCCGGTGGCGTCGCGGCGGAGCTGTACCAGCAGGCCCTGAACGACATTGGGGTCGAATTTGGTGGGGGCCAGTCGCACCATTTCGCTGGCTACTTCGCCCACGCTCAGCGAATGCCGGTAAGGGCGCTCGCTGGTCATGGCGTCAAAAGTGTCGGCAATGGCCACGACCTTCACGGGCAGGGGCACTTCGTCGCCGTGGATGTGGTCGGGATAGCCGGAGCCGTCGGAACGCTCGTGGTGCCAGCGGACTACTTCCGCCACCTTGGGCCAGGGGAACTGCACGCCGGAGACAATCGAATGGCCGATGGTGGTGTGGTCGGCCATCTCGCGGAACTCTTCCGGACCGAGCGCGGCCGGCTTGCTGAAAATGTACTTGTCCACGGTGACCTTGCCGATGTCGTGCAGGTACCCGGCGGCGCGCAGGCCGGCGACGTCGGTCTCATCCATGCCCAGGGCGGCGCCGATGCCGGCGGCATAACGGCCCACGCGCAGGGAGTGTCCGCGAGTGGCGGTGTGCTTCACGTCAATGGCGTTGGCGAAGGCCTCCAGCGTCTGGTCGTAGAAGTTGTGCAGCGAGGCCAGCAGGCGCAGGTTCTCACCGATGCGCG
>JBOGLL010000159.1:0-2857 GCA_050746065.1 Terriglobales bacterium
CACGTGCACCGCAATCAGCTCGCCTACGCGCCGCGCTGCCGCGGCGCCCGCGTCAGTGGCCGCTTTGACGGCGGCCACGTCGCCGCGCACGATGGCGGTCACGTATCCCGAGCCGATTTTCTCCCAGCCCACCAGCGATACTTTGGCGGCCTTCACCATGGCGTCGGAGGCCTCGATCAGGGCCACCAGCCCGCGCGTCTCGATCATTCCCAGTGCTTCGCCCATCGTTCCTCCCTTAGTTGCTAGTGGTTAGTGGCTAGTCAGGCCGGCGCTCATTGTACCTGACCCCTAGCCACCAACCACTAGTCACTGTTTTTCTTCACCAGCGACGCTTCTTCTGCCGCACCGCCTCTTCGACAATCGACGCCAGCTCCTCGCGAGTCACCGTGATTCGCTCGCCCGCCGCAGGCTCATGTGGCGCGGCCGTCCCCGGCCGCGTCATTACCGGAGCAACGGTTGGCTCACTCGCTGTCACCGGACACCCCGGCGCCATAGGCGCCGCCGTGGTCGTGCCTTCGTACTTCTCCCGCACCACCATCAGCTTGCTCACGTCCTCGTGGCTGAGCAACTGCTGCCGTCCAAGCAGGTGGGTCACCATGGCAATCTGCGCAAAGTGTTCTACGGTTTCCATCTTCATGTAGGCCCGCAGCAGGTCCTCGCCGTAGGTCACCACACCGTGATTGGCCATGAGGATGGCGTCGTACTGCGGCACCAGCGGCTCCAAAGCTTCTGTAAGTTCAGGCGTTCCCGGCGTGCCGTATTTCGCAATGGGGATGCAACCCAGCGCCAATACGATCTCCGAGATCAACGCCTGGTTCAGCGGCATTCCCGCGGCGGCGTAGCCGGTGGCCGTCGGCGGATGCGCATGCACGATGCCCTTCACGTCCTGTCGCAGGCGGTAGATGAGCAGGTGCATGGCGATCTCGCTGGAGACATTGCGCAGGCCCGTGACCTTCTTCCCCGCCATGTTGACCACCACCAGGTCCTCGGGCTCCATCATTCCCTTGCTGATGGCGGTGGGCGTGCAGAGGATGGTCTCGTGGTCGAGGCGCAGGGAGAGGTTGCCGTCGGTGGCGGCCACGTAGCCGCGCTCGTGGACCATACGTCCGAAACGGCAGATGTCTTCCCGGTGGCGGCGCTCGCTGCTCATTTACTACAGTCGTAGTACACGGGATGGATTTTGCCCGCGTATCCTAGCAGCCCTCCGCAACCGAGGCAACGGAGAACGGCCTGAAATCTATAATCCCCAGGTGCTGGTTTCAGACTTCGATTACTCCCTTCCTAGCGAGCTCATCGCCCAGCAGCCATTGGCTGACCGGGCCGCTTCACGCCTCCTGCATCTGCATCGCAAGAGTGGCGCCTGGGAAGACCGCAGATTCTGCGATCTGCCGGACCTGCTGCGCTCGAGCGATCTGGTGGTTTTCAACAACACCAGGGTCTTCGCTGCGAGGCTCTTCGGGCGCCGCAGCGGGTCGCGCGCCCAGGCAATCAGCCCGAGTAATCCGGCCGCCGGGCGATTTCTCAGCGGCCGCGTGGAAGTGCTGCTCACGAAACAACTGGACGACGCCGGCCTCGAGTGGGAGGCGCTGGTCCATCCCGGACGCAAGATCGGCGTGGGCGAGCGACTGTTCCTGGGCGAGCACGGAGAACTCGAGGCCGAGGTCGTGGACCGCGGCTCCTGGGGCGAGCGCCGGCTGCGCTTTGCTCCGGTTGCGGATTTCTTCGCCATCGTCGAGAAAATCGGGCACGTGCCTCTGCCGCCTTACATCGGCCGCCCTGACCTGGCAGCCGACCGTGACCGCTACCAGACCGTCTACGCCCGCGAGCGCGGTTCGGTGGCCGCGCCCACTGCCGGCCTGCATTTCACGCCGGAGATACTGGCCCAGCTGCACGAACGCGGCATCCAGTCGGCGGAGATCACCCTGCATGTCGGCCTGGGAACGTTCCAACCGGTGCACGCCGAGCGCGTCGAGGACCACAAACTGCACGGAGAAACTCTCGTTATCTCACCGGAAGCAGCCCAGGCCATGCAGCGCGCACGCGACGCCGGCCGGCGCATCGTGGCGGTCGGCACCACCACCGTACGCACTTTGGAATACTGTGCTGCCCGCTCCGCCGAAGGCCGCATCCAGGCGATGAGCGGCGAAGCCGGACTCTTCATCTATCCCGGATTCCAGTTCCGCGTGGTGGACGCCCTGCTCACCAACTTCCACCTGCCCCGCTCCACGCTGCTGATGCTGGTCTGCGCCTTCGCCGGACGCGAGAACGTTCTTCGCGCCTACGCCCATGCTGTCGAACAACGCTATCGCTTCTACTCCTATGGCGACTGTATGCTGCTAGATTGAATCATTGAGTGATTGAATCAGTGAATCATTGACGGAAGTGCGCGCGCCTCCCTTGCCGCATTCCAATGATTCAATGACTCAATGATTCAATGACTCAATTCAATGACTGAACCCGTAACAGGCCGGGTGTTCTTGATCGACGCCATGTCCTACATCTTCCGCGCCTATCACGCCATGGCGCGGCAGCGGCCTATGTCCACGCGAACCGGCATCCCCACCGCGGCCACCTATGTTTTCGTCAACATGCTGCGCAAGCTGCTGGCCGATTTTTCGCCCGAGTATGTGGCGGCGGTGTTCGATCCGGCCGGGCCCACATTCCGCGACCAACAAGCGGCGGCGCTTACCACCGTGCGCAAGTTCGACCTCAAGACCCAGACCTTCCAGGAGACCGCCTACCACGGCTATAAGGCCACGCGCGCGGAGACCCCTCCTGACCTGCTGCAGCAGATTCCTTACATTCGCCGCGCGCTCGAAGCCTTCCGCATCCCCATCATCGAGCAGCCCGGCTACGA
>JBOGLL010000160.1:0-8644 GCA_050746065.1 Terriglobales bacterium
GAACAGGACTGCAACTCTGCTTTTTGGGATCGTGATCCTGCTCTGGGGAGGCTGCCATGCGTGTCCGGGAGTACATGACGACCAAGGTCATGAGCCTGAATGTTGATGGCCGCCTACTGGACGCCGCACTTTTCATTCGCCGCACGGGTAAACGTCACATCCCGGTGGTGGATGGGGACGAGAAGGTAGTGGGCATCATCAGCGACAGGGATGTATCCCGCCTGGCACCGTCGATGCTCGCCGGCATGACTCCGGAGGAGTACAACCGGGTCTTTGAAGCCACTCCGCTTACCATGGCCATGACCAAGGACCCCATCTGCGTGGCACCTGAAGATTCGATCCGCGACGCGGTGACGCTGTTCTACACAAAAAAAGTTGGAGCGTTGCCGGTGATTGAGAACGGCAAAGTGGTGGGCATCCTGACCGTCACCGACATGCTGGGACTGCTCAATGAACTCCTGAATGCCCAGGAGAGCCAAGCGGTCTGAGGACCAGCGCGCGGAGGCGGATCACTCGCTCTTCTTGGTGGGACACTTGCACTTACTCAGGATGGCCGACTGCAGGCGAGTGCGCAGATCCTCGGGGAGCTCGTAAGGCTGGGAATCCCGGTAGATCTGGATGGTCTTCCTGGTGGTATCGCAGACCACATAGCAGTCGTGGCACCAGACCAGATGTTCTTCCAGTTCCGTCCGGGTGCGCGAGTCCAGCGCACCGTCCAGGTAGTCGCTCAATTCTTGTAAGAACCGCGTGCAGTTCACTGCTTCACATCTCCTGCCTTCTGGCGCTGAAAGAACCGGCTGAGCCGGTCCCGTAACTGCAAGCGCGCCCGGAGCAACCTGGATTTTACCGCAGGAACGCTCAAAGCGAGCGCTTCCGCAGTCTCTTCGGTGGAGAGTCCCTCCACGTCCCGCAAGACGAACACGGTGCGGAAGCTGGCGGGCAGGCCGTGAATGGTGCGGGCCAGAATGTCGTTCAGCTCCTCGCGACCGTAGAGCTGTTCCGGACTGGGCCCCCAGTCGGGAACCTCGCGAGGCATGGAACCGTCTTCGGTTTCCACATCCTCATCGAGCGAAACGGTGCGGTCGGAACGCCGTTTGCGCAGCTTCATCAGCGATTCATTCACCGCAATCCGCACCAGCCAGGTATAAAACTTGGAGTTGCCTTGAAAGCCCGCCAAGTTCTGGTAGGCTTTCAAAAAGGTCTCCTGCAGCACGTCTTCGGCGTCCTCACGCTGTTGCGTGATGTGATGGGCCAGCCGGAAGATCTTGCGGTCGTAGCGCTTGATGAGCTGCTCGAAAGCGCTAACGTCGCCGTTCCGTGCTGCCTGGACCAGTGCCAGCTCATCGCCGACTGGTTCTTTCACATGGGATTCGATGGCGTCCACAGGTTCACGATGCAACATTTTTTGAACTGCTAGAGTCTCTTATATTACCGGGTTCTTCCCGACAAAACACATGTTTCGACGCACCAATCTCCGAGGGGTCACCAGCACCTGCCGTCGATTGGTTGCGGGAGCTGCCGTCCTAGGGTGTCTTCTCGCCGGGTGCAGCACATTCTCCGGCCGCGAGCCGGTTCGGATTCAAGTAAAGCTGAAGAAGTATTCGTTCGACCCGGCCGTGATCCGGGTGAAGCAAGGGGATATGGTGGAACTGGAGATCAGCACGGCCGATGTCCAGCATGGGTTCGCCATCCCCGACCTGGACATCCGCGAGCCCGTGCCCCGCGGGCATACGGCGACGGTCCGTTTCCGAGCGGAGCAAAAGGGACAGTTCAAAATACGGTGCAGCATCCTGTGCGGGCCGGGACACGACGGAATGCAGGGAACCCTGATCGTGGAATAACCCGGCCAGGGTTGCCTTCGGCGGTGCATTCCCGGGAGCGGGTAACGTTGACACCGCCTCCGCAGCCCATATAATCGCGGCGGGGGAGAAGGGGCGGCAAAGCAGAAATCTCGGCTTTTTTTTGCAGGGTCCTGATGACCGACAAGGCGGCAATTCGCGAACTGGTGGAGCGCGTGGTGTCCGAGGCGATGGGCACCTACCTGGAGAAGATCCGCCAGGAGATCGCCCAACGGGTCCTGGCTGAGATTGAACCGCTTTTGGGCACCAGCCCTGCCGAACCCGGGGCGTCCCCCACCGACCAGCTCAATGCCGCTATTTCGTCATTCCAAGACATGAGCGCCCAGGCCGAGATCCTGCGCTCGCTGCTGGATGGCTCCACCCGTTTCTCCGGCCGCAGCGCCTTGCTGGTCATACGGTCTGGCGCCGCCACAGGCTGGGAGGGACGTGGTTTCGAGACCAATGACGTGAAGCGACTCAGCCTGAGCACCACGGAAGGGCTGGTGGGCCGTGCCCTGCAGGACCGGGGGCCAGCTGCCGCCGCCGCGGCCGAGTTCGATTCCGCATTCATTTCTTCCGCTGGCAATCCCGTGGACGGCAACGGAATAGTGCTTCCCCTGGTAGTCCGGGACAAGGTTGCCGCGGTCCTGTATGCCGACGCAGGCACCAACGCCAGCGGGAAGTTGGATCCCGCTGCACTGCATGTGCTGGTCCGCGCCGCCGGACAATGGCTGGAGCTTATTGCCCTGAAAAAGGCCGGAGTCGTTCCCGCGGGAGAGGGAGCGCAGGAAGCGCCTCCGGCGAAGGCCGTCGAGGCTCCACCGCCACCGCCGCCACCGCCATCCGCCGCGCCCCCGCAGCGTGCGCCTGAACCCGCGGCAGCCGAACCTGCAATTCCGCCTGAGGAGGCCGAGGTTCACAAGAAGGCTAAGCGAAAAGCCAAGGTGCTGGTGGAAGAGATCTCGCTCTACAACAAATCCAAGGTGGCTGAGGGCCGCGAAAACCACGATCTTTACGACCGTTTGAAGGAAGACATCGAAAAGAGCCGTGCCGAGTACGACCGTGCCTTCTCCAAGACCAGCGCCGCCAGCGCCGATTATTTCAACAAGGAACTGATTCGAATCCTCGCCCAGAGCGATCGTTCTCTCCTGGGCGACAATTTTCCCGGATAGCCGTGAAGCTGCTGGCCCTAACCCTGGTTCTGCTGCTGCCTATGACGCCGGAGGCTCCGGCCGCCCCGCAACAGTCCGGCACAGGAGCGGCATCCAAGAAGAAGCCGAGCGCGCCCCGCAAGAAAACCAAGCCAGCGCCGCCTGTCCTGACACCTCAGGCACAGCAGGTACAGAAGACTCTCGCGACCTCGGCGGACCTGAGGCCGCTGGCCGCGGTGTTGATGGACCGGAGGTCGCCTGAAAACCATGCGTCGGTGGAGGGCTTTGCCCGGCAGCACGAAAGGGATTCCGCGGGCGCGCTGGCCTGGCTGGCCACCGGATACGCGCGCATTCTGGACGAGCAGTTCGCTCAGGCGATTCCCGCCCTCCAGGCCGCCCGGCCGCAGTCTGCGGAAGTGGGCGACTATGTGGATTATCTGCTGGCATCGGCGGCGAAGGCAGCAGGGAACCCTGGGCTCGCGGCAGCAACGCTGCGGGATTTTGCCAGCCGGTATCCCGATTCGTTGCTGATCCACGACGCCGCGATGATCGAATCGTCGTCGTTGCTGGCTGGCGGTCAGACCGCAGAAGCGATCCGAGTGCTGGAGTCGCGACGAGAACCCGCGCGTGCCGATGTGGAACTGGCCCTGGGCCGCGCCTATCTTGCGGCCAACCGGACGGCCGGCGCGCTGGATGCGTTCCGACGGCTGTATTACCAATTCCCCCGCAGTGCTGAGGCTGAGGCGGCTGAGCCGGAACTGGAGAGGCTGGGTAAGGACCATCGCACTGCTCCTCCGCTCGAGCTGCGCCTGCAACGCGCGGGCCTTCTGCTCCAGGCAAAAGAAAACAAGGAGGCTGCGGAGGAATATCAAAAACTGGTTCATGAGTTGCCGGAGCGGCGCGACCTGAAAATCGCACTGGCGTCGGCGCTGTTCCGCCTGAAGAAGTACGGCCCCGCGCGCGACCTGCTCGAGAAAATGCCGCCGGTGGCGGACGAAATCAATGCGCAACGACTCTATTACCTGACGGAAATCACCCGTGCCCGGGACGGAAAGCGTTACCTGCAGTATTTGTCTGCGCTACGCGAGACTGCAGGAAGGAGCCCGTGGTTGCAGGAGGCCCTCCTGCAGGCAGGCAACAGCCGGCTGCTGCAAGAAGATGACGACGGCGCGGCGCGCTTCTACCTGGAGGCTGCGCGACGGGTTCCGGACGGCAAGCGCGCCTCCTATGCGCTCTGGAAGGCGGCCTGGCTTCGCTATCGGCTGAAGCAACCGGACGAAGCCAAGAAGCTGCTCGAAGACTACATCCGGCTGTACCCAAGCGCGCCGGAGATTTCCAGCGCACTCTATTGGCGGGGCCGGCTGGCCGAAGCCGACCAGGAAACAGACCGCGCGCACGCGTACTATCAAACGTTGTCGGACCGCTTTCGCAATTTTTATTACGCGGAATTGGCGCGCGAACGGCTGAAGGAGATCAAGATTGACGGCACCGTCCCGCTGGATCCGCTTTTGAAGAAGATCCTGCGTCCGGCTCCGCCTGCGGGCTTGGACCGCACCATGCCCGCCAACGACATCCGGGCCCAGAAAAGCAAGCTGCTGCGGACTGCCGGGCTCTACGAGTTCGCCCTGGACGAGCTGGAAGCCGCCGCTTCGGCAGGCGCCAAATGGGCGGTGGCGGAGATTGTACGGGTGTACCAGACCACAGGACGCCATTATCGGGCGATGGGAGCGGTGAAGCGCGCGCTCCCCGGGTACTTCACGTTCGACCTGGGCGAACTGCCGCGCCCCATGTGGGAAGCGCTCTTTCCCCGCCTCTACTGGGAAGACCTGAAGGCCAATGCCGAGGAGAATGAGCTTGACCCTTTCCTGGTGGCGGCCATCATCCGCCAGGAATCGGAGTTCCGGCCGGACGCGGTTTCGCGGGCGCGAGCCATCGGGCTGATGCAGCTCATGCCTAAAACCGGACGGGTGGTGGCCCGTCAGTTGAAGATCAAGCCGTACTCGACACAGCGGCTTACGGATCCCAGCCTGAACCTGAAGCTGGGGACCAGGTATTTCCGCGATCAGCTGGATGAGTTCGGGGGTACACCGGAGTATGCCCTTGCGGGCTACAACGCCGGTCCCGACCGCGTCCGCCAGTGGCTCTCCAAGGGCGCGTATCGCGACATCCATGAGTTCGTGGAGTCCATCCCGTTCACGGAGACCAGGGAGTACGTACAGGCCATCAAGCGCAACGTGATGGTCTACCGCCGGCTCTACAGGTCACCGTAGCCTGGGCAAAAAAAGAACGCCCTCCGGCTACGGAAGGCGTTTAGAAAAACCGACCCAGCAGCTTCCTAGTCCATACCCTTCTTTTCTGCGACGCCCCCCTCGTCATGCGACTCGATCGAGATCAGGAAGGCATTGCGGCCGGAGTAGGAGAACTTGTGACCGGGGTAGTCGGCGCGGTGATCGAGGGATTTGTACATCTCGAAGCCCTGGTTGGCCTGAGCTCCGAAGTACTTCACGTTCTTCAGAACCACGCCTTTGCCATCCACACCGGGTTCGCGTTTGAGCTTCATGTAGGCCAGCTTGCCACCGTCGAGCTTGGCCTCGGCGATGTCGGCGGTGCGTGTGATTTCGATGGGAGCAACCTGGACCTTCAGTTCCGGCCACTCCAGTCCGTAGGTCTTGAGGATCATGGGCGCGAGGGCGTCGCGCTGCTCCTGGCTCGTGGCAGGATCGAAGGTGACAACCACCCATTTGGCCTTCTTCTCCGTGCCCCAGGCCATGCCCAGGTCGCCGGTGAGCCAGTATTTCGCGCCGTCGAGTTTGGTCTTGCCGTTATAGCCTTCGCGCACCGTTACCGCCATGTTGAACTCGCAGTATGGGTGCTCGGCATGTTGGTTGAAGTAGCACTGGCAGAACAAGTGGCAACTGCAAGCTTCCACGTAATCTGCCTTCATGTGCCAGGAATGCTTCCTAGGCGTGGACGCCATGAGCAGCACCACGCACAATGACAACAGTCCGATTCGTCTTGCCTTGTCCATTCGTACCTCCTTTTCTTCGAGAAGCGGCAGAAATTTTTACTACGGCCAAATGCCGCGGGAGCTTGTGGCTTCCGCCACACGGCCAATGGCCAGGATATAGGCTCCGGTTCGCATATCGGATGAGTAGCGCTTCGCCGTGGCGTGCACGTCCCGAAAGGCCTTGACCATCATTTTCTCGAGTTTGCGGTTGACCTCGTCCTCGTCCCAGAAGAGCTCTTGCAAGTCCTGTACCCATTCGAAGTAGGAGACGGTGACGCCGCCGGCGTTGGCCAGAATATCGGGCAATACGAAAATCCCCTTCTGGTGAAGGATGGCATCGGCGCCGGGCGTGGTGGGACCATTGGCGGCCTCGGCCACGATCTTCGCCCTAATGCGGGAAGCGTTCTCCAGCGTGATCTGGTTTTCGAGGGCCGCTGGGACGAGGATGTCGCACTCGGCTTCCAGGAGGGCTTCTCCGCTGATGGCTTCGGTGCCGGGAAAACCGACCACGGAACCGGTCTTCTCCTTGTGCTCAGTAACGGCCGCCACGTCGAGACCTTTGCGGTTGAGGATACCGCCTTGAGAGTCGCTGACCGCGATGACGGTAACGCCATCTTGGGCGAGCAGTTCGGCGGCAATGCTGCCGGCGTTGCCGAAGCCCTGAACGGCGGCTGTAGCGCCGGCAATCTTGATGTTCAGGACATCGCAGGCGGCGCGAATGACAAAGACGCAACCGCGCGCCGTAGCTTCGTTACGGCCAAAGGATCCGCCCAGAAAAGTCGGCTTGCCGGTAACCACTCCCGGAGCGCTGTGGCCGTGGGTCATGCTGTAGGTGTCCATGATCCAGGCCATCACCTGGGCGTCGGTGTAGACGTCGGGCGCGGGAATATCGCGGTCCGGGCCGATGATGGGCGAAATCTCGTAAGCGTAGCGGCGCGTCAAGCGCTCGAGCTCGTTCTTCGACATGCGCTTGGGATCGCAGATGATTCCGCCCTTGGCGCCGCCAAAGGGAAGGCCCACCGTGGCGCACTTCCAGGTCATCCACGAGGCCAGCGCCTGCACTTCGTCGTAGGTAACGTTGGGGTGGTAGCGAATTCCGCCCTTGCATGGTCCGCGAGCCGTGTTGTGCTGGACGCGATAGCCCTCGAAAACCCGGATGGTGCCGTCATCCATCTTCACGGGCAGCGAAAGCGTAAGAGCGCGGCGCGGGCGGCGCAGGATCTCGCGCAGGCCGGGGTCGAGGTTCATCTTGTCGGCGGCCGTGTCGAACTGCCGCATAGCGATGCGAAACGGGTTCAGGTCTTCCTGTACGGGGACGCGGGCGACGGCCATGAATGAAGCTCCTTCTTTGGCTCACGGAAGCTAGATGCGGGGGGAAAGCATACACCCGGGAGGACCCACCGGCCAGTCCTGGGCAGAAGCCAAAAGGACCGATCAGCCGTAGCAGGGATGGGGATGAAGAATTTACGGTTGGCGGGGAACGACCTTCTCTCTTTGAGCGGGGCGGGGTAGGAGGATCTCTGCCACCAGAATGAGGGCGCCCACGACGATCGCGCTGTCCGCGACGTTGAACGCCGGCCAGTGGTAGCTGCCGAAGTTGAAGTCCAGGTAATCCACGACGAAGCCTTCGCTCAATCGGTCCCAAAGGTTTCCAACCGCTCCTCCCAGGATGAGCGCCAGAGCAACACCGGTAGCCGTGAAGGAATGACTGTTCTTCCAAAGAAGGCGGGAAACAACCAGTAGGGCCACAACGGAAAAAAGAATCAGCAGGGCCACCTTCCATTGCGAAGGAGAATCAGCGAAAAGACCGAAGGCGGCACCACGGTTCTGCACATGCGTGAGCCGGAAGAATCCGGGGATCACCGAGATGCTTTCATGCAGAGGAAGGCGGTCACGAACCAGCCATTTCGTTCCCTGGTCGAGCAGTAGCACCAGAAGCGCGAACAGGAAGTGATAACGGCGCATCGCGTGAGGCTGGTGCATGACCGAATCAGCTCCGGCGGGAGGCCGCGATCTCCTCCAGTACGGGAAGGCAGCGTTCGCAAGCGGTGGGATAGGTGGCATCTTCGCCCACATGCGTGGAGTAGTTCCAGCAGCGCTCGCATTTATCGCCGGCCGCACGCTGCACTTCGACAATCAATCCACCGGCGCCGTTGCCGGACTGCGCTCGCTCCAGGGTAACGCCGGAAACAATGAAGAGTTCGCGCAGGCCGCTTTGATGGTGGCTCAGGACCGAATACGCCGGATCGGGCGCCGTGATCACCACGTGGGCCTCCAGGCTGCCTCCAATCTGCTTTCCATTGCGCGCCGCCTCTAGAACCTTAAGCACCTCGCTGCGCACACTGAGGAGTGTGTCCCAATCCGCGGAGGGCGGACCGGCGGCGGCGGCGGAACCACCCAGGACCTCCTGAGGTGCAGGGAAGAGCGCCAGGTGAACACTCTCCGGACGCCCAACGACCTGCGGCAGATACTGCCAAACTTCGTCGGCGGTGAAGCTCATGAGCGGTGCAAGCAGCCGCACCAGTGCCTCCCCGATGCGCCAAAGCGCGGTTTGGGCCGAGCGCCGGGCGCGGGAACGGGGCGCGAAGGTGTACAGCCGGTCCTTGAGCACGTCGAAATAAAAGGCACTGAGGTGCACCGTGCAGAAG